>CAYWHT010000469.1:0-3952 GCA_964458135.1 uncultured Saprospiraceae bacterium
CAGGCCTGGCAACCCTTTGCGCCGCTCCCTACGAAAAACTCATGCATCATCCGGGCTAATAAATTTCGTTAATAGATGAGTTGTAAACCGGAAATTCTCGTGCGCGGCGATCACTTTCATGCGGCCCGCTGCCGGCATTGTCGCCGTATCGGTATATATTACAAAACCCTTCTGCTTGGCTTTGACCCAGAAGATTTCTTCACCTTTAGCCGATCCTTCAGCCATATTCAGTTCCACCGCCATGCCCAACCTTTTCCCGACGGGCTGCCCCATATCGTGGTTCGTCACCCTCACCACCAGGATTTGCAGATGACCTTTACGGAAGATGAATTTCATGAGTTCCGGGATATGTTGCGGCGGGCGATAGTGATATTGGAGGCTTTGGAGGCTTTGGAGGAACGAACGAATTAGTAGAGATAACTTCAGAAACCGTCTGGAAACATTTTTGAGATGGTTTCTATTCCCTACATCAGAAAGACTCCATTATCACGTACCACTGCTCATAGTCCTTCAAGATCCGGCCGACTTTGGTGCGGGGATTGGCGATCAATTGGTAAAGGGGTATGAATTCCAGTTCCCGGCCCTTTTGCACCTGCACAATTAGCCCGTGATCCGGTGAATATCCGCCGTAATTTACCACGGTCACCGGCTGGTCTTTGCCCGTCTGTTTGATGTCTCCGGAAATTTTAGCTTTAAAGGGAAAGGACAGGTTTGCTTCCAAATACTCCAGCCAGTTGGTTGTATCGTCGGCTTCCGGCTGATCCAGGAGGATGGACTGGAGCCTGTGGGCCTGTTTTTCTTCCAGCTCGGAAAAAATGTTTTCGTACAATAAGGTCCGGTGTGTTTTGCGCACCCGTTGCAAAGACTCCAACTTCTTGCGTTTTTCGGCCCCTAACAGGGGCTCTTCCAGAGCGTTCAGTACATGGAATTCGGGGCCCTCCAGTTCGATATAATCTTTCGGCAGTTTTTTCATAGAGCTAGAATCCAGCATCAGATTGTAGACCGGAACGTCATCATCGATCAGGGCCTCGGAGACGACGCCAGTCAGTCCCTTAATGTTAAAATCTCTCGTCTGGAAATTTTCATCGACATAACCCAAACTTGCCGCCGCCCGGATGCGCACGTAGGCGCCGGGAGGGAATTTCGGATTGGGATTTTCGGAAAGGCCCATTTGATCATAGTCCTCGTATTCGTCTGCTTCCCAAAAAAAGTTGGCTCCCACTTCCTCTTCTATCATTTCATTCAAAAGGGCTTCCAGGGATAGGGTATCCGTTTGAAAATACTGCATCAAATCCTCCAATTCAGGAGATGGCTCCCCTCTTTTTGCGGTATCCCGGATAGCGGACTCGAAAGCATCCATCATTTTCACGAACTCCTCCATTTGGGATAACCCCATGGTGTCATCCATCGAAAAGCCGGCGCGTTTCATGCTGTCGACACCGGTCAGCATTTGCCCCATGTCGCTTTGGCGCAGGCCTTTAATTTCCCGGCTGAGGCGTTCTTTTTGTTGTTGCAGCAGGTTCAATTGGTGTTCGAGGCGGCTGATGCGGTGGTCCAGCGCGTCCACGGAAGCGGTTGCTTCTTCCGGATCGGCATCTTCCCAGGTTTCGCTAAAGCGTTGTTCCAGGTCGAGCAAGGTATGAATGTCGTGCTTTTCGTAAGCTTCGTTGACTTGTTGCTGGTATTGGTGATACTTTCGGGCTTCCCGTTCGTTGCGGGCGCGGTCGGGATGCACCAGTTTCGACAGGCGCAGATACAGTTTCCGGATGTCCTGTTTTTCTTCCCGGGGCGGCTCTACGCGAAATTCCCGGAAGGCTTCCCGGTATTTAGCGCGCTCCTCCTCTTCTTCGGGGTCCGAATCGGCCGCTTCTTCCGGATCCGGTAGGTGGTCCTGCATTCCGCCCACCAGAATGTCGTAAAGTTGCTCGATATGATCCTGCTCCTCCTTTTCCAATCGCTGCTCCCGGCGCATTTTATTCATTAGCTCTTCCAGTCGCTGCAAGGTTGCCGAAATTCGTTCCTGCATCCGGGACACCTTGTCGAAAATCTCCCGTTGCATCTCCTCTACCCGCTGCTGGGTTTTTCCCAGGCGGGTTTTCAGCCCCTTTAAGGTGGAGCGCGTACGCTTGATTTGGGTTTCCAATTCGGCTATTCGCGCCTCTTTTTGCCGGATTTCATCGCTTTTATCTATTTTCATCGGCGAAGAACTGCTTTTTGGTTGATGACGCGCGCACTAAAAATAAGCATCAAATAGCACACGCGCCCGGATGGCCGCCTACTTTTTAGAGCTTATTGGCTACATAGTCCGCCAATCCACAATTTGTGAATGCTACCTTTGGTAGACTATAGATCAATGATTTACTACTTAATGACCGTCACTCCTCCCGTCAGCACTTCTTGCTCCCCATCACAGCGAAACTCGATCCGGTACAAATACACCCCGGGGTTGACGATTTCCCCTCGGAAGGCGCCATTCCAACGATCGAAGGGATTGGTGGTGAAGAACATGCGGCCGCCCCAGCGATTGAAGATCTCGAAGGAGATGAGCTCTTCCACCGAGTTGGGGTTGGTGATGCCGTAATTGTCGTTGAGGCCGTCACCGTTGGGAGTGAAGGCGGTTGGCAGGAGGAGGGAATCGCAGGGCAAGTCGGCCGGGTCAAGCACGGTGACGGCTACGCTATCGCTGGCGATGCAGCTGGATGGGTCGTCGGCCATTTCGACGGTGTAGACCATCGTTCCGGCCTGGAACGGGTTCGCCACCGGGTTGGGGGCGTCGGGCCGGTCAAGGGTGCCGGTGGGCATCCAATTGAAACTGATGGCGCAGGGGCTGTTGGTGCGAAGGTTGACACTGCTTCCCTGAAAGATGGTGGTATCCTGGGTGAGAATGCGGTCCACGCTAAAGAAGAGCGTCTGCACATCTTCCGGGCTGAGCTCGCGATTGTACACGCGCAGTTCGTCGATCAGCCCGCCGAAAGGCTCTTCGTTGCCGCTGGGGCATTCGCTATCTCCCATCACTAGCGGGCCACTGGTTGTGATGTCAATGATGCTGTTGGTCTGGCGGGATTGCACCATCTCCCCGTTGATGTAAAGCCGGACCAGTTCGTTATCCCTGGTGAGAACCAGGTGCTGCCAACACTGCCCCGGCTCCACGGGTTGCACAATCGAAACGGATTGCGACAGGCTATCCGACAGGAAGACGTTCACGCTCTGCGAGCTCGGCTGGTACCGGATGAAAAAAGAAGCATTGCCCATACAATTGGAATCTTGCTTGGCGAAGAGGTACTGCGTATTGCTCCCCCGGCCATCCGGTTTGAAATAAAAGCTGATGGAGAAATCGCCCTGGTTGAATTCGCGGGCCACCAGCCCTCCGAAATTCACCTGATTATCCAGGCCGTTGAGCGCCAAGGATTGGTCGAGCACTCCGCAACCAAAATTCAGGTTGCCTTCCCCAACCCCCAGGTTGACGGTATTTCCGGTCACGTCTTCCAATCCGGAATCCAGTGGGTAATAGGCCACCATGCCCCGCGTCGTTTGGGCTTGCAAGGTAGAGGTGGGCGTCGGCGCGAAATAAAAGAACGGTAATAGGGCAATTACCAAGGGCGCAAAGAAGCGTTGGTTGAACTCCTTGCGCCCTGACGGCAGGATTGGATCGTATTTCATGCAAAAGGCTTCCTTTTGAGCGGGTTTCACAGGCATTATGCTGTAGGGTTGCCTCCACCGCGGGAAATTGAAGTTTTACTAGTGCTTCGGGCGTCATCAGCATTAACGAACGGCGGAGGGGATTATTTTAGGGGAGTTTACCCTTTGGCCTGCAAATATGATCACCTATGGAATCTCACTTCACCATTTTTGGGGCGCAGGAGGCTTAAGAATGGCTTCGCAAGCACCCCAATCTGGTGGGCGCAAACCAAATTGTCGCAACAGCAAGAATGATTGCAATTGGCTTAACCGT
>CAYWHT010000470.1:0-3952 GCA_964458135.1 uncultured Saprospiraceae bacterium
CCACCAATGCTTCCAGCTCCGCCTCAATTTTTTCGAGCCGTTCATTGATGCCCTGGTGTTGGTGTTCAAGGGCGTCAATCTGTTGGGTTTCCCGTTCCATCAGGGCGTCAAAACGGTGGAAGTTGGCGTCGATTTTCTTTCTCAGATTGGAAATGTACTGCTTGAGTTGTTCGGTTACTTCCTGCTCAATACGTTTTCTTCCATTGTCCACCTCTTCCCTAAACCGCTGGACGATCTTCCGCCGCTTTTTGCTGGTGGATAGGCCGGCGAAAAGCAAACCGATAGTGGTAAGCACGCCTCCGGTGATATCGAAAACAACGCCGGAGGTAATCGACGTCAGCAGCAGGCCGATAACCGCAATGCCACTACCGGTAGCCAGGGGCGGAGAAAAAGCGGCGTTTTCGGATAGCAGCCGGGGGTCCGCAAGATTTTCCGACCGCCGCATAAACTCGGCGAAGGTGTTTTGTAACTCCTGCAAGACATTATTCCGCCGCTCGGCGATATCGCTAAATATTTCGTGATCGTTGCGTAAAATGGTTTTGCTGTTGCGGATTTTCAAATCGATCAACTGGGCCATTTGCTGAATGCTTTCCGCTAGATCGCCCACCCCGCTGTCGAGCTTTTCGCGCAATTCCGATTCCAGGCGTAGTTCCATATCGCGGGCCAGATTTTCGAGCCACTCCTGTGCGGAGGCTTTGCGACTGAAAATCGAAGCTAATGACCGGCGCACCAGGGAAAGGGTGGAAAGCCCCTGGGCGAGCCCCTGCTGCTTTTCGCGGGTACTGCGCTCGTAGCCCGCGATCAGGTGTTCGACCAGCTCGTCGACTTGTTTGGAGGAGCGCTGTTCCTGGTTGTGCAGGGTTTCGGTAATGTCTTCCCGGAAGGCTTCATCGGCCCGAAGTTGCTCGCGTCGTAGTTCGAGGCCGTCGAGGATGCGTTCGTTGATGTTGCGGGAGGTCGATAAGTTATTTTGCAGCTTCAGAAAAGGCGCCTGCCCTCCGGTAATGTGCTGGGCGATAAATTGGCGCGCCCTCGCAAAGCCGCTCTTATCCACCTGGCCATCCATTTCCTCCTTAGCGGACACGGCAAAGACTTGAGGGTCGGCAATGCCCTTCTTTTGGGCGTATTCCTCAACCCCCTGGATGTTGATCCGTAAATCTTCCTCCGGCATGAGATCCTTTTGCTGAAGGACAAAGATGATCTTCTTACGCCAGTCTTCACGAATGTACTTAAAGAAATCCCAGGCGGATTGCCGGTAGGGGTTTTTAGCTTCGAATACAAAAACGATTAGATCGGAAGCGGGAATGAAGCTTTCGGTGATCTCCTGGTGGTGTTCGATGATGGTATTGGTGCCGGGGGTGTCGACGATGGCGATCTCCTTGAGGATGTCAACCGGCAAATGGATTTTTTTTAAATGGGGGTTGATGACGACTTCCTCTTCTTCTTCGCCGTAAAGAATCTGCTGGATGGTGTCGGTCATAGGTTGCGGCGCCACCTGGGCCACCTCCTTACCCGTGCCCAGCAAAGCGTTGATGAAGCTGCTTTTTCCAGATTTTACCTCGCCGACGATAACGAACATGAAGGGTTCGTGAATGCGGTTGCGCAAATCACTGACGGTATTAGCTAATTCCTCATTGCCAATATGGATGGTCAGTTCGTGAAGATCCTTGACGATTTCGTCTACCTGAGCGCGGTAGGATTGCAGTTTTTCGTTGATCAGCTTCGTCACAGCGAAGATGTTATGGATGAACAATACATTGTTCCAGTAGCAGTAAGCTCTGGGGGCCGCAGCAAAATAACAAATCTAATACACTTAAGTTAGGCAAAAAGCCGTGCTTCTCTTCAAAAACCTGGGGGTAGGCGACCGCCCGGAAAGCGGCATTCCGCTCTTGCCGGGAGCGGGGCGTAATTTGTTGGCGCAGGTCAGTTACTTTCTGCGGCGGGTGATGTTCAAAGCGGGAGGTGAGGCGTTGCCGGCCCGGCAGCCCAATTTGGTCCACCAGTACGCTCAATAGTTCGTAATTATAGTCAAACAACCAACGGTAAGTTTGTTCGTAAAAGGGCTTGAGCTCGTCCACGTAAAACTCGAAGAAGGGCGCCTTGCCGTAAGCGGATTGAATGGCGGCCCAGTGGTGGGCCTGCCAGCGCTCTTCATTGGCGATGCGCACCTCCCGGATGGGTTGTTGTTCGTTTTTACCGCTCTTGAGCGGGATGGAAAGCTCCAGTAGACCGTTGGCGCCCGCCAGCGCGCAACGGTTGCGATAACTGCGCTTAAGGTAGTGCTCGTGTTGTTCGATCCATATTTCGTCGTACAGCAACCATTTGCTCATGGTTTGTACGGGCGGCAGATACTGAAGCTCGATGAGGGCGATGCGCGCCGGCTCGCTTTGGCGCTGTTCCGTGGGCATATCTTTTCAGCTATGCGTTTTACAAGCGGTCGTAGTGGACGAGCAATGATCCATGGCGGAACCACTTTCTGTCGTGGGCTTGTAAATCATCTTGCAGCACTTCCCAGAAAGCATCCAGTTGTGCTTCCCTAATAGTTGGGGGCAGCCCATTGGTAATGGCCTGGGTGGCGTAGCTGTGTAACAGGGAAGTATATTGCTTTTGAAATAATTCGGGATGCCCGAATACATCGGCGCCTAAAATCCGATTGCCACTGACCGCCAACATCCCGACAACGCGCTCCCCGCGAAAGCCTTCGTTTAGTGCACGCAAATAGGCGTCCCGCTTTTGGGTGAATGCCTCGGCGGTTTCCAGGCCAGCGTAGGCGCCGGTTTCGGTAGTGGCCTGGTGGCGGGAAGTGAGCTTGCCGACCTGATCCCAGACCGCCTTTTGGCCTCGCCGTTCCTGGAGCGTTTTACGCAAATCACGCGATGCCAGGTGGTAATAGCCACGGAAGGCGTAAACCGGCTCCTGGCGCGCCTGCGGTTGTGGATCAGCTTCCGGTTGTTGGTACCGCCAGCGGTGCGGCTCTACGCAAAAGACGGCGATGTCCGTGATGGTGCGGGGAGAAATGACCCGGCTCTCCGCGATAATCCGATCCTGGCGCCCGCCGCGCACCAAGTCGCCCTGCATGAGAAATACCGGCGATGAGCTGCGATTCTGCACCGTCAGCGTACGGACGGCTTGCTGGTCCTCAAAACGCCCGTACGGTTTCTTTTCGGTGATGCGGAAGCGCTCTTTCCGCAGCGCTTGCTCCAAATTCATAAAGCCCGCCAATGGCGCCTGTTGCTCCAGCATATCGGAAGCGCCCGTAATAGGGTACAGGCGGAGATGGTCAAACTCCAGTATCGAAGAGGAAGCGGTTTGGAGTTCAAAGGATTTTATCCGGCTCGATTCGGTATCCGTTTCGGATTGACAGGAGGCTGCCAATAAGACGGCGCCGGAGAATAAAAGCAGGACAGCATTTTTCATAAAGACTTATTTATGACATCCAATATAAGGATAACTGAGCAAACCTTCATGCTTGCAGTACATTACAGAATAGAAATTTAAACAAACGCATAAAAAACGAAGTAAATTTTTCTATATTTGATGTTGAAGACGACCATAATCTATTGACAAGGGGCGAGCCGGGCGTTTGCTCGGGCTAACCCCAACAACGAGCTACTACAACAAATTATACTCTCATGCCAAAAAGCGACGCCCACCGGTCCGCCGCAAAGGGGCTCTATGCCCGTGTATTGCGCCTCTTAAGTTTAGGGTGGCCCCGGAATATCCGCTACGCGAATTTCCGGGGTCACGCCCAGGTTTTGCTCTTCCTTTCCATTCTTCCTTTTCTGATTCCGGGCCCCTCGCACGAGCGACAAAATTCCAGCCACCTAACCGTGGATGCCTACGCTGACCCGGCCCCGGCGTCTACGGATGTTCTCTTCCAGGCTTTCTACTGGAATACCCATCCCGGAGACCTCAACCACCTGCCCGATGGCGGGCTCAGGTGGGATACGAT
>CAYWHT010000471.1:0-3941 GCA_964458135.1 uncultured Saprospiraceae bacterium
ATTTAGAGGGGGAATTGTCATAATAACAAAAGTAAACATGTTTTTTGTTCTTTTGGTTTGCTTCCAAAGGCTCCATTTTACCCATAAAATAACCGGGTTGCATCCGCGGCTTAGCGGGCACACCTACCGATAGAGGAAGTGGGGGCTTTTGATTCCGCAAGCCAGGATTACTATCCCTGTACTGAAACCCGGTGTTCCTGGTAATACCACCGAAACCAGTCGACAAAATTTTGGATGCCTTCTTTTAAAGGCGTACTGGGCTTATAATCAAGTCGCTCCACCAAATCCGCCACGTCTGCCCAGGTGGCGGGCACGTCGCCCGGTTGGATGGGCATCATGTCCTTTTGGGCGGTTTTTCCGAGCGCTTCTTCGATAGCTCCAATAAAATCCATCAATTTAACCGGATTCTGGTTGCCGATGTTGTAGACTTTATAAGGCGCCGGGCTGGTGGAAGGGTCGGGTTCCTGACCACTCCATTGTTCATTGCCGGTAGGCGGGTTATCGACAACCCGAACAACGCCCTCCACGATGTCATCCACGTAGGTGAAGTCGCGTTGCATATTTCCATAATTGAAGACCTTAATGGGCTCTTCTTTAAGAATGGCGTCGGTAAACAGGAACAGCGCCATATCGGGGCGGCCCCAGGGTCCGTAAACCGTAAAGAAGCGCAGCCCCGTCGTCGGTAAACCGTACAGGTGGCTGTAGGTGTGCGCCATGAGCTCGTTGCTCTTCTTGGAAGCGGCGTAAAGCGATACGGGATGATCGACGTTATCGCTCGTGGAAAACGGCATCTTCTCGTTTAGGCCGTACACGCTCGAACTGGAGGCGTATACCAGGTGCTTGACCCCGTTGTGCCGGCAGGCTTCCAGGATATTGACAAAGCCGACGATATTGCTTTCCACGTAGGCGTGGGGGTTGATCAGGCTGTAACGCACGCCCGCTTGCGCGGCCAGGTTGACGACGACATCCACCTTTTCTTCCGCAAAAAGTTTTTCCATGCCTTCCCGGTCCTCCAGTTGTAATTGGCGGAAGCGGTAGCCGGGGTATTTAGCGCTGCTTACCGATTGGCCGTAAGCGATCGCTCCGGTGTCGATTCCGGCTTCGCGCAGCCGGTCGAGCTTGAGCTCGGGATCGTAATAATCATTGAGGCTATCCAGGCCGATGACGTGGTCGCCCCTTGACAGAAGGCGATTGGCCAAATGGTATCCGATAAATCCGGCGGTGCCGGTGATGAGGATGTTCATGAGGTTGAGGTTGAAACTGAAGTGGATGCTGAGACGAAGGTTGGGGAGGTTTAGGCCTCCACCTTATCCTTGACCTGTAGCTTAAAATACTCGTAGGTGCGCTGGAGGCCCTCCTCGCGGTTGACCTGAGGTTCCCAGCCGAGGATCTCCTGCGCCTTGCTGATGTCGGGTTGGCGCACTTTCGGATCGTCTACGGGTAGGGGTTTGTGTACGAGATGTGCATTGGGGTTGCCCACCAACTTGATGATCTCCTCCCCGAATTCCTTGATCGTGATTTCGGAGGGGTTGCCGATGTTGACCGGCTCGTGGTGATCGCTCATCAGGAGGCGGTAGATGCCTTCCACCAGGTCGTCGACGAAGCAAAAGGAGCGGGTTTGGGAGCCGTCGCCGAAGACGGTCAGCCCTTCGCCCCGGATGGCCTGGGTAAAGAAAGTGGGCAGCACGCGGCCGTCTTGGATACGCATGCGGGGACCGTAGGTGTTGAAAATGCGAACGATGCGCGTTTCCACCTGGTGGAAGTTGTGGTAGGCCATGGTGATGGCTTCGAGGAAGCGCTTGGCCTCGTCGTACACCCCGCGCGGGCCTACCGGGTTGACGTTGCCCCAGTAATCTTCGCTCTGCGGGTGCTGCAGCGGGTCGCCGTAGACCTCCGAAGTGGAAGCCACCAGGATGCGCGCCCGCTTTTCCTTGGCCAGGCCCAGCAAATTGTGCGTACCCAGCGCGCCGACCTTCAGGGTTTGGATCGGCATCTTAAGGTAGTCGATCGGACTGGCCGGCGAGGCGAAATGCAAAATATAGTCCAGCTCACCCGCAACGTGCACAAACTTAGTCACGTCGTGGTGGTGGTATTCGAATACCTAGAGCGGAAACAGATGCTCGATATTTTCCAGGGCGCCGGTCAACAAATTGTCCATCCCGATGACGTGGAAGCCCTCCTTGATAAAGCGATCGCAGAGGTGGGAGCCGAGAAAGCCGGCAGCGCCGGTGATGAGTACTCGTTGCATGAAACTACTTTTAAATAATATTGAAGGGCGCCCGGCCGAGGAATGAGGACGGGCAACCTTCAACATCGACCTAAACATTCACGTTTTTGGGTTGCTTGACGGCTTGCCGCCCAATGCTTTCGTAATAAAAACCTTCGGCTTCCATATCCTCGAGGTGGTAGAGGTTGCGACCGTCAAAGACGGCGGGCTCCTTGAGCAATTCGCGTAGCACCTTATAGCTCGGGCTGCGGAAGACGCTCCATTCGGTAACGATGGCCAGTACGTCGGCATCGATCAGGGCTTCGTACTGATCGCCGGCAAATTGGATGCGGTCGCCAAACAGGGCGCGTACATTATCCATGGCTTCGGGATCGTAAGCCTTGACTTTGGCGCCGGCCTGCAGCAGTTCTTCGATGATGGTTAGGGCCGGCGCTTCGCGGATATCGTCGGTATTGGGTTTGAAGGCCAGGCCCCAGATGGCGATGGTTTTGCCGGTCAGGTCGCCGCCGAAATAATCCTTAATCTTGGAGGCGAGGATGCTTTTCTGCAGCTGGTTGACGCTCATGACCGATTTGAGGATCTTAAAGTCATATTCGTAATCGTTGGCGGTTTTGGCCAGCGCCTGTACGTCTTTGGGGAAGCAGCTGCCGCCGTAGCCCACGCCCGGAAACAGGAAGCGCTTGCCGATGCGGGTGTCGGAACCCATGCCGAGGCGCACCTGATCGACGTCGGCGCCCACTTTTTCGCACAGGTTGGCGATTTCGTTCATAAAGGAGATCCGGGCGGCGAGGTAGGAGTTGGCGGCGTACTTGGTCATCTCGGCGGAGCGTTCATCCATAAAGAGGATGGGGTTGCCCTGGCGAACGAAGGGCTCGTAGAGGCGTTTCATCAGGTCTTGCGCCCGGTTGGAAGAGGCGCCCACCACGATGCGATCGGGTTTCATAAAGTCATCCACTGCGACGCCTTCGCGCAGGAATTCGGGGTTGGAGACGACGTCGAAGAGCTCCTCGTCCAGGTTTTCGGCCAGCACGTCGTGCACCTTTTTGGCCGTACCTACGGGCACGGTGCTTTTATCCACGATAACGGTGTAGTGATCGATGAGGAAGGAAAGGTCCTTGGCTACGCCGAGCACGAAGGAAAGATCGGCCGAACCGTCGGCCCCGGGAGGCGTAGGCAGGGCCAGGAAGATGATATCGGCCTCTTTGATGCCCTCTGCAAGGTTGGTGGTGAAAATGAGTCGCCCCTCCTCGGTATTGCGTTCGAAGAGGACTTCCAGGCCGGGTTCGTAGATCGGTACTTCGCCCTGGCGCATGCGGGCTACTTTGGCTTCGTCAATGTCAACACAGGTTACCTTGTTGCCCGTTTCGGCAAAACACGTGCCGGTGACGAGACCGACGTACCCTGTGCCTACAACCGTAATGTTCATTTTCTGAGTTTTTTGATAAATGAGATAATTTGGGGTAGTAGTATGTTCCGAATATGGTCAATACTTACGGCTCCGCCTACGAAAAGTCGCGCGGACTTTTCCCCCGATAAACCGGTTACACGGTAGTGGGCCACGAAGGCCGCTGCCATGCGGGTCGGTTGTTGCCATATTTTACGTAAGCGCGCAAGTTTGCCGCTTTCGTCAGAAGTAGGTTTCACAACGGGGGGTATTTGGTTCTATAGTCTGACAACCCAAAATTTGTGAATTCTGACTTGCTCTTTTTAGCTT
>CAYWHT010000472.1:0-3938 GCA_964458135.1 uncultured Saprospiraceae bacterium
CGCGGTTTCTCAATGAATTGCATTAATCTGGCTTACCTCACTCTTTCTGTTGCGAAGGCAATTCCCCGAATTCTTTTTTGTACACTTTTGTAAAGTAGCCCTGATCCTTAAATCCTACCCGCCCCGCAACCTCTCCGACCCGGAGTTCGGTAGTGCGGAGCAGATGTCTGGCCCGTTGTAGCCGGAGTACCCGGATGACATGCGCCGGCGCATGTCCGGTAAGGGCTTTTAGCTTGCGGTACAGTTGGACGCGACTCACCCCTACCGCCGGATACAGCTGCTCGACCCCAAAATTTTCATCCTCTAAATGGGCTTCAATCGTTTTTCGAACCTTGCCCAGGAATTCGTCTTCCCGTTCGAATCGGGTATCAAAGGGAGGCAGGTTTGATTCGTACCCCCGGTACCTTTGTTGTAGATGCTGTCGTAATTCAATCAGTTTATGCAAACGGATCTGTAATTCTTCTTTAATAAATGGTTTGACCAGATAGGCATCCGCCCCCGTTTCCAGCCCCTCTAGCCTGGAGATTTCATCGGCTTTAGCGGTAAGTAGAATGATGGGGATGTGGCTTGTACGTTCATCGGTCTTCAGCGTTCGGCAAAGCTCAAAGCCATCCACCTCCGGCATCATCACATCACTGATGATCATGTCGGGTACGTACTGCCGGGCCTGCTCGATACCTTCCCGTCCGTTGCGCGCGTAAAGCAGTTGGTAGTCTTCTTTCAGGCAGGTGGTCAGGTAGTTCATCACGTCGGCATTATCCTCTACGATAAGCACCAGCGGGTGTTCATCGGTAGGCCAGATAAAGGCTTCGGCGGAGGGCGATACAGCAGCCGCCGGCAGTGGTTGGGCGCCTACCTCCGATAACTTGGGGGAGGGTGCGAATTCTGCCCTTTGGGTAATAGGTAGCCGGATAAAAAATGTCGTTCCTTCGCCGGGGCGGCTTTTCACTTTCACTTCGCCTTCCATAAGGTCAATCAGTTCTTTAACCAGGGCCAGGCCGATGCCGGTTCCTTCCTGAAAGCCATTGTTGGGGGGTTGATAAAACCGGTCAAAAATATGGGGCAGCTCTTCTGCCGGTATCCCCGCACCGGTATCCCGAACCTCCAGCCCCAGACGGGGAGGGGATTCCTTCAATTGACGGGCTACTACCTGTACTTTTCCGTACTCGGGGGTAAACTTGAGCGCATTGGCCAGCAGGTTGGACATTACCTGCAATAGCTTTTCCGGATCGTAGTCCATGATAACCGACTCCTCCTCCGAATAGAAATTCAGATTGATTTTTTGATTGAGCGCAAAGGAATGGAAGGATTCGGTCGCGTAACGCAGAAAGGGCAAAATATCACCCTGGATGGGATTAAGGTTAAGCTTCCCGGCATCCAGCTTGGATAGGTCAAGCATCCGGTTGACCATGGCCAGCAATTGGCGGCTGTTGCGCCGAATGACTTCCAAATCCGTATCAAAAGCCTGCTTAGCCCGCTGAGCGATAGTATCCACCGCGCCCAAAATGACGGTCAGCGGCGTGCGGAATTCGTGGGTAATATTGGTGTACAGATGGGTTTTCATCGCATCGAGGTCCTTGAGCCGGCGGGCTTCCGCCTGGGCCAATCTCCGACTTAGCAGGAATCGGTATCCCCCGATAATTAGTAATGAGGTTAGCAACAAATACAGGGCTTGGGTCCAGGTATTCCAATACCAGGGGGGATGAATCGTGATGGGTAAAGCAATATCCGCTTCATTCCATACGCCGTCGCTATTGGCCGCTTTAACCCGAAAGACGTAGCGGCCGGGATCGAGGTTGGTATAATTGGCAAAAGTCTGGGTGCCCACATCCCGCCATTCCCGATCGTAATGGTCCAGTTTGACTTGGTAGCGATTCTTTTCGGGGTTTTTGTAGTGCAAGGCCGCGTAATGAACGGTCAGGTCATTTTGCCGGTGGGCAAAGCGAACTTCCGGCTGGAGGGATACGTGCCGCTCCAGCGGGCCTTCCCGATCAATCCGCACCGGCTCTCCAAACAGATCCAGGCCGGTAAAGGCCAATTTTGGCGGGAGGGTATTTTCCCGGATGCTATCGGGATGGAAGTAGAGCAGCCCGGCATTTCCCCAGAAGAACAACTCACCCGCCCGGTTTTTAAAGGATCCGGGAATAAATAAATTGGTAGGTAACCCATCCGATTTATTATAGTTGCGAAAAGACTGGCGGGTGGGGTCAAAACACGATAAGCCGTTATCCGTGGCCAGCCACAATAACCCGTTGCCATCTTCCTCTATGCCGTTGATGACCGAATTGGGCAGGCCATCCGCTTCTCCAAAACGTTGAAAAGTATCTTTCCGGGTATCGTACCTAAAAAGCCCATTGGCGGTGCCGATCCAAATATTACGGTTAGCATCCTCGAGAAATGAGTAGGCCCGGGGCAATTCAAAAGATTCCCATGCTCCGCTTTCCGGTTGAAACCGGATAAAGCCCTGCCGTTTCCAATCGTAGCTGCCAAATGTAAAATGCCCCAGCCAAAGATCACCCCGGCTATCGCCTAAAATGCCCATAATGGGTGGTAAATTGTAGGTCTCCCATTTATCCTGTTCCGGATCGTAGCGGCGCAACCCCTCGTAAGTCCCCGCCCAAATACGGCCTTGAGGATCCTCGTAAACGGTATGCACTGATCCGGTTCCCATATAATGCTTGAATTGATCGAGATCGGGATCATAACGTCCCACGGCAAACAGATCCCCAAACCAAACGCTACCGTCTTCAGTCACTTCCACATCCAGCACCATAGATGAAAGAAGACCATTCGAATGATCGGCATTCGGTAGAAAAGATTGAAAATTGCGTAGTGAGCTATCCCAATGGTATAATCCACTACCTATGATCGTCATCCAATAGCTACCGTCGGAAGCTTGTTGTACATCACTTATCGCGGAGCGATTAGAAATTTCGTACGGATTCGGCAGCCAATGAAATTCCGTCTTGTCCGGGTTATATTTTAAAAGCGGACCGTATCGGGTGCCGATCCAAATGTTGCCGCTGGTGTCTTGCAGCATGCTTTTAACTATCAGGTATGGGAAAACCTCACGGCTTAAAGACTGTACGTCAACCTCCCTTAAGATCCCCGTGTGCATATCCATGACCGCAATATAACCCTGCCCGATATCATCACCCAGCCAGAGCGTTTGCTGGTCCACCATTACGCAATACATACTAGGCCGATACCATTTATTTTCGACGACCTCATACGCGCCATCATCCGGGTTAAACCGCAGCAGGAAACGTTCCTGACTGGTGGTTGCCATCAGCCACCCATCATCGGTGGCGGTTAATTCAAAAAGGAAAAAACCGGACGGCCCTTTCGCCACCGGCAAATCCACCGGATGAAACTGTAAGCTATCCCTTTCCGGCATCCACTGGTAAATTCCCCTAAAACCCGGAAACCAGATGCGGCCCTTTCGATCTTCGTAAATACTACACGTCACCCATTCTTCATAATCGGGGGGCTCTAAATCAAATACCCGGTAAGAAAAATCCTCCTTGGAATTGACTTGCCGTAAAGGCAAGCGATAAAGACGATTGGCATTGATCCACAAATTGCTTTGCCCCACGTGAAGGTGGCGCACCCCGCTTTTTATGAGCGTGGTATCCGCTTGCCGGTCGTAGAGCACGGGAATTAGCTTTTCGGATGCCCGGTCAAAGCGAAAAAGCACCGGCTTGGCTTCTCCTTCGTACACGCAGCCGATCCACAGATCCCCCTTTTCATCTTCCGCAATGGACTGAACATTGATCGTTTGGGATGGCCGCTCCCCTGTGGTAGTGCCGGCGGGCTCGTAGACGTAACGCTTAAACTGATAACCGTCGTATTTAACCAGCCCCACCGGCGTGCCCATCCAGATGAATCCCATCCGGTCCTGGTACAATTCCTGCACCATCTTATGGGGTAACCCCTGG
>CAYWHT010000473.1:0-3918 GCA_964458135.1 uncultured Saprospiraceae bacterium
TTTCGCCAAAAGACACTGCCAAAGCGCAAAGTTACTTATTACACGGTGTACTAGTGCCTCGGGAACTAAGTAAATGATCATTTTCGGGAGCTTATTTTGACGATAGACAAGGCGCGAAGAGGGAAGATAGCCCATAGCTACCTGACCGATGAGCAACGCAGTCTATCGCCGAAAGAAGCCGCGAAAATGGTCAGGTATTTAGTTCCCGAGGCACTATTGCCCGAAGCACTATTCCAAATCATCACCCCTCCGCACCAAATCAACCGACCGATGTACCAAGAATTCAAAACCCTGAACCTCTCCAATATCGACCAGGAGATCCGCGCCTTCTGGGAAAAAGAGCAGGTGTTTCGGAAGAGTCTCGACGAGCGGGACAGCAGCAACAGCTACGTTTTCTACGAAGGGCCGCCCTCCGCCAACGGCAAGCCCGGCATCCACCACGTGATGGCGCGCACCATCAAAGACCTGTTCTGCCGCTACCATACCATGCTGGGGCAGCGCGTAGACCGCAAGGGCGGCTGGGATACCCACGGCCTGCCCATCGAGCTGAGCGTGGAAAAAGAGCTCGGCATCACCAAGGAAGACATCGGTACCACAATTTCGGTCGACGAGTACAACGCCAAGTGCCGTGAGACGGTCATGCGCTATAAGGATATGTGGGACGACCTCACCCGCAAGATGGGCTACTGGGTCGATCTCGATCATCCGTACATCACTTACGAAAACAACTACATCGAGTCGGTCTGGTGGTTGCTGCAGCAGCTCTACAAAAAAGGGTTGCTTTATAAGGGGTACACCATCCAGCCCTACTCCCCGGCGGCGGGTACGGGCCTCAGCACGCACGAGCTCAACATGCCGGGCGCCTACAAGGAGATCAAAGACGTCTCGGCCATCGCCCAGTTTAAAGTCAAAGGGAAAGAGAACGACTACCTCCTGGCCTGGACCACCACCCCCTGGACGCTGCCCTCCAATACCGCCCTGGCGGTGGGTAAGGATATCGACTACCTGAAGGTGCGTTGCTACAACCGCTATACCGGCGAGCTCAACCATGTCTACCTCGCCGAAGACCGGCTCCATAACTATTTCACCGAAGCCAATCCCGAGCTGAAACCCAAAGACGTCAAGGCGGGCAACAAACCCATCCCCTACCTCGAGGTCGTAGAGGAACTGAAGGGCAAAGACCTGGAAGGCCTGGAATACGAGCAACTGCTGCCCTACGTCCAGCCCGACAAGCCCGCCTTCCGCGTGCTCCTGGGCGATTTCGTCTCTACCGAAGACGGCACCGGCATCGTGCACATTGCGCCCACCTTCGGCGCCGACGACTTCAAGGTGGCCAAGGAATATGACATTCCGCCCTTGCTCGTCAAGGATGAACACGGCAATAACCGCCCGCTGGTAGATCGGAAGGGCCGCTTCGTGCCCGAGGTGAGCGATTTCGCGGGGCGCTACGTCAAGGATTACGGCCAGAAAGAAGAACGGCCGGTAGATGTCGACATCGTCATCAAGCTCAAGGAGGAGGGCAAGCTCTTCCATTCCGAAAAATACGTTCACTCCTACCCGCACTGCTGGCGCACCGACCGCCCGGTGCTCTACTACCCACTCGATAGCTGGTTTATCCGCTCGTCCGACCTTAAGGACCGCATGTACGAGCTCAACCGGACCATCAACTGGAAACCGGCCTCCACGGGGGAAGGGCGCTTCGGCAAGTGGCTGGAAAACCTGCAGGATTGGAACCTCTCCCGCTCCCGCTACTGGGGCATCCCGCTGCCCATCTGGCGCACCGAAGACGGCAAACAGGAGAAGTGCATCGGCTCGGTAGCCGAATTGCGGGAGGAAGTGGAAAAGGCCAATAAAAAGCTCGGGCTGAAGCAAACGGTTCCCGAAGACCTGCACCGCCCCTACATCGACGAAGTAACGCTGGTTTCCCAGGATGGCCGACCCATGACGCGCGAGCTCGATCTGATCGACGTGTGGTTCGATTCCGGCTCCATGCCCTACGCGCAATGGCACTACCCCTTCGAAAACAACGAGAAATTTGAGACCAACTTCCCGGCGGACTTTATCGCCGAAGGGGTAGACCAAACGCGGGGCTGGTTCTACACCCTGCACGCCATCGCCTCCATGGTGTTCGACAGCGTGGCCTTCAAAAATGTGGTCTCCAATGGACTGGTGCTCGACAAAAACGGCCATAAGATGTCCAAGCGCCTCGGCAACGCCGTCGATCCCTTCGAAACCATCGCCACCTACGGCGCCGACGCCACCCGCTGGTACATGATCTCCAACGCCCAGCCCTGGGACAACCTCAAGTTTGACCTGGCAGGGCTGGAAGAGGTGCGCCGCAAATTTTTCGGCACCCTCTTCAATACTTATTCGTTCTTTTCCCTTTACGCGAATATTGACGAGTTTTTCTACCGGGAGCAAGATGTGCCGCTGAAAGACCGCCAGCAGATCGACCGCTGGATCATCTCCCTGCTGAATACGCTGGTCAAGGAAGTCAAAGCCGAGTACAGCGATTACGAACCCACCAACGCCACGCGCAAGGTGATGCACTTCGTCGATGAGCACCTTAGCAACTGGTACGTGCGCCTCTGCCGACGCCGCTTCTGGAAGGGTGATTACACCGAAGACAAGATCGCCGCCTACCAGACGCTGTATACTTGCCTGCACACCATCGCCAAACTGATGGCGCCGGTGGCCCCCTTCTTTGCCGATTGGCTCTACCGCAACCTCAACAACGCCACCGGCAAGGAACCGCACCGGTCGGTCCACCTCGCCTACTTCCCCGAAGCGGATGAGAAGGCGATCGACAAAGACCTGGAGCAGCGCATGGATTACGCCCAGCGCATCTCTTCCCTGGTGCTCTCCTTACGGAAAAAGGAAAAGATCCGCGTACGCCAGCCACTGCAGAAGATCCTGCTGCCGGTGCTCGACGAGCAATTCAAGGAGCAGGTGGAGGGCGTGAAAGACCTGGTGCTGACCGAGGTCAACATCAAGGAGATCGAATACCTTGAAGAATCCACCGGGGTGATCAAGAAGAAGGTCAAGCCCAACTTTAAGACGCTGGGGCGCCGCCTCGGCAAAAACATGAAGGAAGCCGCCAAGATCATCGGCAACCTCAGCCAGGAAGAGATCGGCACCATCGAGCGCAACAACCGCTTCGAGCTCAGCATCAACGGCGATACCTACGAGCTTACGCTGGAGGACCTCGAGATCACCACCGAGGACATCCCCGGCATGACCGTCGCCAACGATGGCCCCATCACCGTCGCCCTCGACATCACGATCACCGACACGCTGCGCGCCGAAGGCATGGCCCGCGAGCTGGTCAACCGCATCCAGAACCTCCGCAAGGACAAGGACTTCAACGTCACCGACCACATCGTCGTCAAGCTCGAAGAGCACGAGCTGGTGCGCCCGGCGGTGGAGCAATTCGGGGAGTATATCCGGCAGGAGACCCTGGCGGATACCCTGGAGCTGCGGGAAAGCCTGAAGGCGGGAGATAAGATCGAGTTGCCGGAGGATGTGGAGTTGGGTATTGAGGTGCAGCGCACGTAACGCGGAGCTCCGGCTCCGCGGGAGCTTACCGGACAGCTTGAACCTATGGCTGGCGCCATAGGCCGTGGTATTCCGCCGCTACGTGGCTGGCCGCTTCGGGTAAATCAACGTCTTCGGCTGCCGTAGGGTTTGGTCCTTTCAAAAAAGGATCTTTAACCCGACCCAAAAAGATCAAAGTCGGAATCAGCTCCGGCAAAACGATCCCGCTGACCGTGACTGCTAAATTAAATTTTCAAAAATTTTCGACCGCCTTCGGCGGTAAAAAGAAAAAAGGGTAAAAGCAATAAAGGGTTAGTACCGGGCCAAACGAAACCCAATATTGTCGTTCCTGCTATCGGGGCTGAGCCTGTTGCGGTACGATAC
>CAYWHT010000474.1:0-3897 GCA_964458135.1 uncultured Saprospiraceae bacterium
AAAAGCTTCGGCTATACCTGCGTTTTTCGCCCCCACCAACGCTTGCGGTCGGAATCAAGACTTGCCAGCCGAAAAAAATAGCGGCGTCCTATTTTCACAAATCTCATGTTGTCAGACTATAAATAATCAAATAAAAAATAAACATTTACCCCCTGTCTACTTTTAGTGTAATGTGATTTAACAGCAAAAAAGCCAATTACATATGAAAAAAATTGTATTCAAACACGGACTATGGATGCTGATGGGATTTACCGTATTTTTCCTACTCATGCATCTGGTCGGGCTAAGTAAAAACACGAATTTGCGTATCTTCAATGGTTTGATCCACATCAGCATCATCTACTTAGCCATTCGGGAATATCGCAAACAATTTCCCGAAAGCGTGTCTAATTATATTTCCGGCGTGGCGGTGGGGATGTGGACCTCGGCCATCGGAGTGGTTGGTTTCGCTATTTTTATGGCCCTTTTCTTTGTGCTCAATCCAGAATTCCTCAACACCGTTGAAGGCAATATACCCATCGAGCAATACCTCAATCCCATCACGGGCACCCTGTTTATTCTGGCGGAGGGCGTAGCTATCAGTCTGATCGGTTCCTACCTGGTGACCCGTATTGTAGACACCCGTTTTGCCAACATTTAACCTTTCTTATAATTCCACCATAACACCAATGCTGGGAATGATCGTACCTTGACCGGTATCGATCATTTTTAGCTGGTAGCGCTGTTCTTCTAAAGGTGCTTCCGGATTGACGATGACGCCTCCCCCGATCGGACGGCCGTCTTCATCCAAAGGGCGGTCCAACAGGAGCTCGGGTTCTTCCGGCGCATTGCCGGTTATATTTTCAATATCCAAATAGAGATTGAGGCTCCAGTTATCGAAGAACCACTTCTTGTCGATGCGTATGTCAATGGTATTGTTGACCGCCAAGCGGCGGGTGTTCAGCCGGTCGTAGTCGGGTAAGCCCTGGTTAGTGACGTCCCAGTTGATGCGCAGGGCGGAGTCTTCATCGAAAGGCGTGTAGGGCAGTGCCGATTGGAACCGCCAATTGATCCCGATCTCCCAATTCTTCCCAAATTTTTTCCCGGCGGTGAGATTCAAAATATGACGGGCGTCCCAGGAGGAGGGCGCCAGTTCGCCGTTTTTATCCTCGAATTCACTCCAACCCAAAGTATAGGCCGCAATCCCATAAAATCCTTCAAACAGGCGCTGTTGGAAGAGCACTTCCATGCCGTAGGTTCTCCCCCCGGAGCGCGAGACGGCCGGTTCGTTGCCGATGACGCCGAAATCGCCCCCTAAATTGGCCAGGGTTAAACTGTCGCGGAGTAGAAATGGATAATCGTCGTATTTTTTGTAATACCCCTCCACCGTAATGCGGGAGCGGGCGCCGGTATTGTACTCTAAGCCCGCCACCAGGTGATTATTGCGGATATAAGTGATCCCGTTTTCGCGATTCACCAGCGCTCCGCCTTCCTGGTATCCCATGATCGTGTAGGGTGGCAATTGGTAGTAAATGCCGGTATTAAAGTTGAAAGCGATCCGGTCAGTAAAGCTGTAAGACAAGGAAAATCGCGGCGAGAATTGATCGAGCGGATTTTCCATTTCCGGGGAATAGGCGGTCCCGTCCAGGCGAAACCCGAGCGATAGAGACAGGCGTTCGTTCAGCCATTGCCGGCTTACCTGACCGAAGAGGGCGTATTTGTGGGTATTAAAATCAGAAGAAAAATCGATGGTTTCCGGTCCCGAAGAGGTAAAAGTCCGGTTGAAGGTCCGGCTGCGGTAATTCACGAATTGGTAGCCGAGGCCGTAGTTCAATTTGTAGGCTCCATTGCTCCGGGTGTGTTCCAAGCGGAATTTAGTTTCTCGCTCTTCGGATTCGTAATCCAAGATCAAATTTTCTTCGCTGCTGTCGTCGTTTTGGAAATATTTTTCGGAACGGTTGTTTAAGACATTTCTACTGGCGACGACAGTCCAGTAACCGTTTTCCCGGTAATGCTTGTACACCAATCCGGTCGCGTAATTCCATTGGGGGCTGACGGGAATTTGATCAAGGATGAATTGCTTCTCCTCGGTATCGTCGGCATCGGTGTTGAGCTCAAACTGGTCAATGGCTCCCAGGCCGATAAAGGTAATTTCGTTGCGTTGATCGATTTTGAATTTAACCTTGCTCTGGAAGTCATTGTAGGTGGGTAGGAAGGGCAACCCGATCTGATCAAAGAGAAACTGCAGATAAGAACGGCGCGCCGAAAGCAGGAAAGTAGTACGCTCTCCGATGGGTCCTTCCAGGGTTAAGCCGAAGTCGGTGGCGCTGAGCATGAAGGTGCCTCCCAATCGATCGGAGCGTCCGTCCCGCTGCTGAAATTCTAGGACCGAGCTGAGGGTGTTGCCCCGGTTGGCGGGAAAAGCGCCGCTGTAAAAGTCGACCTCCCGGATGAAGTTGACGTTGATCAGCCCCACCGGCCCTCCCGAAGCACCCTGGGTGGCGAAGTGATTGATGTTGGGCACTTCCACGCCATCGAGAAAAAAGCGGTTTTCGTTGGGCGCTCCTCCGCGCACGATCAGGTCATTACGAAAGCTCACCGTCGAGGTGACCCCTGGCAGTGTTTGGATGACCCGGGAAATATCGCGATTGCCCCCCGGATTGCGCTGAATTTCCGCCACGCCGATGGTGCGCAGGGATAAGGGGCTCTCCACCGATTGTTTAAAGGGGGAAGCGCGCACCACCACTTCTTCCAGCTCACTGGCCCGCGCTTCCAGGGCAAAATTGATCTCGGCCGGTTTGGAGTTGGTGACCTGGATTTCGTAAACGGTTTTTTCTTTAAACCCGATGTAAGAAGCCTGGACGGTGTACAGCCCAGGTGACAACCCGCTAATGCGGTATGCGCCCGTACTGTCGGTTACGGCGCCCTTTCCGGTTTCCGGAATCAACACATTGGCGAAGGGGATCGGCGCGTTGGTTAGCTGATTGGTCACCCGTCCGGTAATGACTCCCCCTTGTCCAAGGGCCGGTAAGGCATTGATAATGACGACCAAAAGCAACAGCATCCGTTGGATGAAAGGGTTCATTGTCGTAACTTTGGAAGATTATTTTGCTTTTGCTATGTAGCCATAACAAACATGGCGTAAACACATTCCACAAAATTTTGTTTTTGTATTTATTAAGGGGTTTGCAAAATGTAAGAAAATCATCACAATGAATTATAGTACAGTCCGACAACTCATTGATCAATTAGAGGCGTTCGAGCAGGAGACCGGGCTGAGCGACCTTTCATCTTTCAGTTTGTGGCTGCAAAGCCGGCTGAATTCTAAAGCGCCGGCGCCGGGAGCTTCCCTAAAAGAGCTCAACAAAAGTCACGACGTATTGATCGCCAGGGGTATTGGGGCGCTTTACCAACACGCCAAGCACTACACCAAAACCGCCCTTAGTGATTTACCTTTGAACGGGCTCTATGACTTTGCTTTTTTGACCAGCCTTTTGGAGCATGGAGACCTGCGTAAATCGGAGATCATCGCCCAAAACCTGATTGAATTTTCTCCGGGCATGGAAGTCATTCGTCGGCTCATTCGCCGCAACCTGATTGAGGATTTTAGCGACCCCAATGACGCGCGTTCCAAGCGCGTACGCATCACCGAATATGGCCGGCAAATTTGCTTGCAGGCGCTAAAAGAGATGACCAAAGCCGCTAAGATTGTTAGCGGCCATCTTGCGGAGGAAGAAAAAATGGTGCTGATCGGCATCATTCGCAAGCTGCAGGAATTTCACCAACCCATCTGGGAAAACGAGCACGGCGCCGAGCTCAATCAAATCATTCAGGGGTACCTCGATTCCGGAAACGGCATGCCAGAGTGAACTACCCACCAACTGAAGATTGGTGGGCTTCGGGCTTCCCAGAGAATAG
>CAYWHT010000475.1:0-3889 GCA_964458135.1 uncultured Saprospiraceae bacterium
GGCGTCATATTTTCACAAATCCTGAGTTGTCAGACTATATCACCCGAAATCGTGTCACATGGATCTACCAAAGTATCTCATCGGGCTATCGTTGCTTAGCCTTTCGCTGCTCGGCCGGTTGCAAGCCCAAAACGGAGGTGTGGCCATGCTCCCAGATAGCGCCGAAGCCCGAACCGCCCTGCCCGAAGGGCCGATGAGCCTCGAAGCATGTATTCGCTTTGCGCTCCGCTACAACCCGAATGTTCGGCGGGCCCGCCTGGACGAAGTGTCCAACCGTTATCAAGTCAAAGAAGTACTAGCCGACGGGCTGCCACAGGTTAACGGCAGTGCGGGGTTCAGAGATAATTTTGCACTGCCGCAGCAAATCCTGCCCGGCGAGTTTCTGGGACGCCCCGGAGAACAAGTACCCGTCACTTTTGGCGTGCGGTACAATTTTTCCACTGGGGTGGAAGTGAGCCAGTTGCTGTTCAACAAGTCTTTCTTTACCGGACTAAAAGCCGCCCGCTCCTCCCAGGAGTTATTCCAGCTACAAACAGTGCGAACCAAGGAAGACCTTACGTACAATGTCGCCCAGGTTTACTTGCAACTTCAAATCACCGAACGGCAGCTGGAAATTCTGGAGGCCAACCTGGAGCGAGTCACCCGTCTGCTTGACATCACCCGCGTACAGTTGGAAGAGGGCGTCGTTAAAAAAGTAGACGTTGACCAACTTCGCGTCAATCAAACCAACATAAAAACCGAAATCCAAAACACCCGCATCGCGCTCGATCAGCAACTCAAGCTACTCAAGTTTTACATGGGCGTTGGCGTGGGCGCCGAAGTGCAAGTGGAAAACGCACTCGAGCAGGAACCCGAATTCGCCCTGGCGGCGCGGCTCAACCTGAACAACAATACTCAACTGCAAATTCTGGACAAACAACTGGAGCTCAACCAACTGGACTTGGAGAACATCCGCGCCGGCTATTATCCCAAGGTATCGGCCTTCGCTAATTACGGCTATACCGGCCAGACCGATGTCTTTACCCTGGGAGGCGAAGAATATACCAGCTTTGCCAATGGCGTATGGGGCATCAATGTGGACATCCCCATCTTTGACGGCTTTCGCAAAAGCAATCGCGTACAGCAGAACCTGGTGCGCCAGGAACAGGTGCGCCTCGATTACCGGCGGGCCGCCCTGCGGGCGCGTATGGAATTTGACAACGCCAACGAACAGCTGCGCCAGAACCGGGCGCTAATCGAACAACAGGAAGCCAATATGAACCTCGCCGAAGAACTGTACAACATCACCAAACTGTCGTACCAGGAAGGCGTCGCTCCCCTGACCGAATTACTCAATGCCGAAAATAGCCTGAAAGAAGCCCAAACTCAGTACTTAACCGCCCTGCTCCAAAAAAAGCTGGCCGAACTGGATCACCTGCGCGCCAGCGGACGATTAACCCAAATCGTAGAACAGCAGTCCAATTAATCCATTATCCGTAAATCATCCATCATGAAAAAGATATTGCGCGTATTTGTCCTCATCGTCATCCTGGCCGGCGTCGGAACCTGGATCGGATTCACGCTGTACCAGAATAAACAAATCCTGGAAGAAAAGAACGAGCCGCAAAAAATAGAAGACCGCATCGAAGTCTATCCAGTAAAGGTGAGTAGGGTGAGCCGGCGTGAAATCAGGGACACGCTTCAGCTGCAGGGCAACTTCGAAGCCCGGAAGGAACTCCGCATCATCGCCGAGGCGCAGGGCCGGCTTTCCCAGCTCTACATCGACGACGGGGATCGCGTCCGCAAAGGCGAGGTCGTCGGTAAAATTGACGATACCAGCCTGCAATCCCGCCTGGCCACGGCCCGGGCTTCCTACGAACAGGCCGCCAAAGATGTGGAGCGCTACCAACGCCTGTACGAAGCCGGCGCAGTGAGCCTGAAACAATACGAAGAAGTACAGCTGGCGGCCAAAAACGCCCGCACCGACCTCACTTCCATCGAACAACAATTGGAGTACACCAACGTCAAATCTCCCATGTCGGGCACTTTGGCTGAAGTTGCCGTCGAGCAGGGAAGCTTTGTCTCGCCCGGCGCCTCCATCGGCACGGTCGTCGACATCAGCAAATTACTCCTGGTCGTACAGGTCCCCGAAGCCGAGGTGGTGAAGCTGCGGGAAGGAGAGCGGGTGCCGGTCTACGCCGACGTTTACCCCGGCCTGCGCCTCGATGGCCGCATCCGGCTGATCAGCGTCAAAGCCGACGCCAGCCGCAAGTACGATGTCGAGGTAGAAGTGCCCAATACCGCAAAATACCCCCTGCGGGCCGGCATGTACGGCACCGCGGTATTCAACCTTACCGAACAAAAGGAGGCTTCCGCGCTTTTCATTCCCCGCAAAAGCATCGCCGCCAGTGTCAAACAGCCCGAAGTGTTTGTTTTACAGCCGGACTCCACGGTCGCTCAACGCCGTATTCAAGTGGGACGACGCCGGGGAGAAGCCATCGAAGTAACGCAAGGATTGCGGGAAGGGGAGCTGGTCATCACAACGGGAATGGCAGCCCTGAATGACGGCGCCCGGGTGAGCGTCATCAGGGAGAACGGAAGCAAGGCCGCAAGTTCCCGCAGAAGTGGATTCAAACAGTGAGCCGGCCCCCCAATACAGGATTTTAATTTCCCAATTTTCTCAAGACTAGCCAATCATGTCCATTACGGAATTATCCATAAAACGACCGACCCTGGCGGTGGTCCTCTTCAGCGCCCTGAGTTTCTTCGGCCTGTTCAGTTATTTCGAGCTGCCCTACGAGCTACTCCCCGAACTGGAGACCCCGGTTATCAATATTACAACCGTTTATCCGGGGGCCTCCCCCGAAGAAGTGGAAACCTCGGTAACCAAGGAAGTGGAAGATGCCGTATCCACTATGGAGAACGTCGACAAGTTGCGGGCCATTTCCCTGGAAAACGTGTCGGTAGTGATCGTAGAGCTCAACTACGGCACCGATGTGGATTTATCAGTGCAGGAAGCGCAACGCAAGGTCGACGCCATTATCGCCGAATTGCCCGACGACGCAGAGGAGCCCAGCATTGAAAAACTTTCACTCGACGAATTACCCATCATGCGTTTGGGGGCTACCGCCGATATGGATCCCACGGCCTTTACCGACCTGATGCAAGATCAAATCCAACCTGAATTATCGCGCATCCCGGGGGTGGCCAATGTCGAAATCGTGGGTAGCGAAGAGCGTGAAATCCGCGTCAACGTCGACCAGGACCGGCTGGAATACTACAATATTTCCCTGCTCCAGGTGACGCAGGCTATCGCCAATAACAATCTGAACTTTCCCACCGGCAGCATCAAGAGCGAAGAACGCGAAATTCTGGTTCGCCTTTCGGGCAAATACACCAGCCTGGAAGATCTGCGGCGGGCTATTGTCACCACCAACGACGACGGCTCCCCCGTATACCTGAGCGATGTGGGGGAAGTTTTCGATACCCAAAAAGAGGCGGAGACCATTTCCCGGATCAATGGTGATCCCTCCCTGGGTCTATTGGTTAAGAAACAGTCGGACGGCAACACCGTAGAAATCGCCGATTTCGTCAAGGAACGCATGGCCGAGCTCGAAACGCGCTACGCCGAAGAAGGGGTAGGCTTCACTATTGCCCAGGACAGTTCGGAATTTACCCTGGAGGCCGCCAACCACGTTATCGAAGACCTCATCCTGGCCGTCATCCTGGTGGCGGTGATCATGCTGTTTTTCCTGCACAGTTTGCGCAATGCCCTGATCGTGATGGTGGCCATTCCGGTTTCCATCGTTTCCACTTTTATCATCATGGATCTTCTGGGCTTTACGCTCAATTTGATGACCCTGCTGGCCCTTTCGCTGGTCATCGGCATTTTGGTTGACGACAGTATCGT
>CAYWHT010000476.1:0-3888 GCA_964458135.1 uncultured Saprospiraceae bacterium
GGACAAAGGCTTTTTTGTGCAAGAGGAATTCAACTGGGACGACCGCATCATCGCTACGGTAGGCCTGCGGGGCGACAAGTCCAGCAACAATGGTGATCCCGATGAGCTTTTCTACTATCCCAAGGCCAACATCGCCATCAATCTCCACGAGTTTGGGTTATTCCAGAACAGCGCTTTCCTGAGCCGCCTGAAGCTGCGTTCGGCCTTCGGCGAGTCGGGTAACTTCGCCGCTTTCGGTTCCAAATTCACGGCTTTTAATAGTTCGGTGGTGGGAGGCATGCCGGGCATCGGCATCGACGGCACCCGCGGAAACGCCGAAGTGGGCCCCGAACGGCAACGAGAAATTGAAGCCGGCTTCGACCTCGGCCTGATTGACAACCGCATCTTTCTGGATTTTACTTACTACGTCCGAACGGTCGAAGACCTACTGCTAAACGCGGATGTGCCGACATCCACCGGCTTCCGCCAACAAGTCACCAACGCGGCGGAGCTGGAAAACAAGGGCCTCGAAATAGGCCTCAACATGGAGGTACTACGCGCCAGCAACTTCAACTGGGCCTCCCGGGTGAGTTTTTGGCGCAACGAAGCTGAGGTGACCGAATTGCTCGTTCCCTCCTTTACTACCGGCGGTTTTGCCGACTTTCTCGGGCAGTTTCGCGTCAAGGAAGGGCGTAGCCCGACCGAAATCATCGGCGTCGGCCCCGAAGACCAGCAGGATGAAGACGGGCTGGTCGTGTACGGCGATGCGGCGCCCGATTTTCAGATGTCGTTCTATAATACGCTGCGTTTCCGGAATTTCGAGGCCTCTTTCTTGCTTCACTGGAAAAAAGGAGGCGAAAACATCAACCTTTCCGCCCTGCTGTTCGACCTCAACGAAACGACCTTCGACTACGACGACTTCGGTCTCGATCCGAGCGGTCAGTTGCCCAACGGGCCCTTCCGGGTTAGCCAACTTGGCGTCAATACGGGCCCCTACATCGAAGACGCCAGCTACGTGCGTCTGCGGGAAGCCGGTATTTACTACAACATACCCGAAAGCGTATTCAATGGCGTAACCAAAGTGCGGGTGGGATTCTCCGGACGCAACTTGCTCAACTTCTTCGATTACAACAGCTACGATCCGGAAGTGTCCAACTTCGGCGCCAATGGATTGTCAACCGGCGTAGAGGTACTGCCCTTCCCCTCGGCGAAGCGCTACAACTTCCACGTTCGCTTTGATTTTTAGATTGCTTCCACCATTAAAAGAGATCCATTATGGTTTTTATAAATTTCAGAAATATTACCTTCCTACTGGTGCTTACCCTGCTAACCGGCGGTCTGAGTAGTTGCGAGGTTGAGGACATTCCCGATCCCAACGGTTCCAGCCTGGAAAACCTCCTCAACAACCCCTCGCGCAGTGACCTGCAAACCGCCATCACCGGTACGGAAAACCTCCTGCGCACCGAAATCAATTTTTACCACGACGTCACCGGTATTATCGGCAGGGAATGGTACTTCTTCACGGGCTCCGACCCGCGCTTTACCGGTGAAATATTGGGCAAAGGGGGCTCCGAACTCGACAACGCCGGATTCTACGGCACCCGCCCCTACGCCGCCCGCTACGCTACGGTCAAGAACACCAACATCATCATCCAGGCCGTCACCGAGAACGCCAACGATCTCGGGCTCAGCTCCGAGGAAATTAACGGCTATACGGGTTTCGCCAAGACTATCCAGGCCTACGAGCTCCATCTGGCGCTCAACCTGCAGTTCCAGAACGGCATCCGGGTGGATGTGGCGGATCCCGACAACCTGGGGCCTTTCCTCTCTTACAATGAATCATTGGCCGCCATTAAGAGCCTGCTCGATGAAGCGGCGCAGGAACTGAGCAGCGCCGGCGCCAGCTTTGATTTTGTGCTGTCCTCCGGCTTTGCCGGTTTTGACGATCCGGCTTCATTCCGGGAATTCAATCGCGCCCTGGCCGCGCGCATTGCCATTTATCAAGGCAATAAGGGCGAAGCCCGCACCGCGCTGGCGGAATCCTTCCTGAATATGCAGGGTAGCCTGACGACCGGACCGGCGCGCATCTATTCCACCGGGGGTGGCGCACAGACCAATACGGTTTTCCGGCCGACCAACCAGGCGGAGGCCCTGGTCGCTCACCCGGATTTTATTGCCGATCTGGCGCCTAATGACGCCCGTAACGCCAAAATCCAGGAGCGCGACGAACCCATCTCACTCGACGGGCTAAGCAGTACGCACGATGTAGTCGTCTTTCCATCTTTGGAATCTCCCATTCCCTATATCAATAATGAGGAACTCATCCTGCTGATGGCCGAGGCCAACATCGGAAACGACAACCAGGCCGCCGTAGACGCGCTCAACGTTATCCGCACCACCAATGGATTGGATCCTTACGACGGCGCTACCGATGATGCCGCCCTGGTCGATGAATTGTTGGAGCAGCGCCGCTTCTCCCTCTTCGGCCTTGGCCACCGCTGGGTGGATATGCGCCGGTACGATCGCCTGGACGAATTACCCATCGATCGCCAGGAGGACGATGTTTGGGTGCAGCTACCGCGACCGGTATCGGAAATCCAGTGAGTCGGAACTTTAATAAGTCGATAATTAGCATGGTAAAAGTGGATGGGGAGTACTTTCCCATCCACTTTTTTTACTTTAGCGGGTAGGTGAAGGGGGCAAACCGCTTATTGCGATATTAAAGGACGTCCTCTTGAGATTTTCCCTGCCTTTGCTCCTTGCGAAAGCAAACATCTGCTTATCATTGTCTGGAATGGTCAGATAGAAGGCAAAATCCAAATAAGCTCTAAAACCCTCAAAATGAAAAATATAAGATGAATGCTACCAGCAAATTACTCCCGCTGCTTGCCGCTTGTTTATGGAGCTTGTCTTTACTCGCCCAGAATGGGCCTGCCCGTTCGGATGGCCCCATCATTGAAGGTTACGGTGGCGTATTTCGCATTCCCGACGCCACGCTTACGGCCGATCCCGATCAATTGTACGAGGTGGTTTTTGAATTGGCCACTGGTCCGGAAGATCCTGCTGACCTAAACAAAGCCGTCAACGCGGTGGCCCGTTTTTTGAATATGCACGTGCAGGCCGGCGTTCCCGCCGAAAATATGAAGGTCGTCGCTGTCATGCACGCCGGCGCCGCCAAAGCGGTGCTGACTAACGAAGCCTACCGCAAGCGCTTCCAAACCGACAACCCCAATCTTTCCTTACTCCGTAAATTGGATGAAGCGGGCGTCGAACTGTACCTATGCGGCCAAAGCGCGGCCGCGCGCGGCTTTGCCGAGCACGAGATCGCACCCGAAATCCGAATGGCGCTTTCCGCCATGACGGTCCTCATCCACAAACAACGGGAGGGTTACCAAATGGTGGCGTTTTAGCGCGCGTTTTTCTGGATTCTCGCGTTAATTGCCTACCTTAATAAAGAGGTTAATCATTGCTTAACCTCTGCGGTTAGCTATCGCTTTGGCGAATGATTAGATTTACTTTGCTAGCAATCGCAAGTCCTAAACACCAAAAACACCTCACATCATGAGCTTTCTATTCTGGTTACTTATTGGATTGGCCGCCGGCGCCATCGCCAAAGCCATCACTCCGCAACAGGAAAAAGGCGGTTGGATCTCTTCCCTGATCGTCGGTATTATCGGGTCCTACCTCGGTGGATTCATCGCCCGCCTTACCGGCCTGAATATGATACTCGGCGGCCACCTGATCGGTAGCCTCATCATCGCTACCGGTGGCGCCTTCCTGGTGCTCTTTATTTACCACCGGTTTTTGCGGGATAAGATTAATGTGCCGCTTTAGCTTGAATGGTTGTTTCGCTGGCCTAGTACACTGTGTAATAAGTTCTTTGATGTTTTGGGAGGGGTATTTTGGCGA
>CAYWHT010000477.1:0-3884 GCA_964458135.1 uncultured Saprospiraceae bacterium
GCGATTATTGGCAGGCTTGCTGCCGGAATCGCCGTAGTCTACATAATCCGCCTTTTTCAGACGGTCGCGTCGTATTCGAAACCGTAAACCTGCCGCTCGCGACCGCGGGTGGCATTCGACAAAACTTCGGCGAAGTCGGACGCGCCAGAGCAGGTGGCTGGATCTTTCCCGCTGGAAAGCCAGGTCCCTCTGGGAAGGAGGAACCTGGCTTGGAACCGGTATGTATTTCCCTCCGCATGGTAAGAGCAGCAGAACAGCGCGGCTGTCAGCGCGACCGGAACGCGGAATTCCATTCCGCGATGGAGGAGTGGAAAGAGATAAAAAGGCCGCTATCAAAGTATTGATCGACGCCTTTCTGCTCAAACAGGACATTCAGCAGAAGTTCGTTTAGGATAATCGAATAAGACGCAAAAAGCTCCACGCAACTTTCATCGCATGGAGCTTTTTGTTTTTCCTTAGCCCAGGAAGGCTCAATCCTTTGGCCCTTTTATCCGCCGGAGCAATGCGAAGGCGGGAATACACGCTATGCGCCAATGCTAGCGCACTGCGCATAGTTCGCCAGTAGTGCCAAAGAAGCTCGGAACGGCAGCCTTCTTCCCGCTCTTACATGGCAGGCGAGAACCCGCTACCTCGGACCGCGTGCGAGCTCCCATCGAGCACAGCGGAGTCAGGATTTTTTTCTTCTAATTTTCCTCGAAAATGATCTAATGGGCTTGAAAACAACACCCTGTCTTTCAACTTTTGTTTTATCTGTTTTTACTTCGTAGATGATGTGGACGTCTCTCGTAGCATCTTCTACATCTTCTTCGGTCTTTGCCTTTATGCAGTCATAGAAATAGGTTCGTAGTTCCCTAAAATCAGTCTTTAAGGCTACTGTATCTGTGTGCCCACTAGGGAGAAAAAGCATGGGTCTGGTTATATAGGCTAAATTGATTTTCATTGAGTCAAGTCTATTTTTGCAACTTGACAAAATGTAAAAGTGGATAGAATCCTGCTTATCTTTCATCCAGTTGTCAAATTCAAAATAATAGTTTGGTTCACTCAAGTTTTGAAATTCAAATACAAACTGCATTTCTTCTTGGCCAATAATAGTCCCTAAGCTGTCTCTTTCTGGGACGTATGCAAAAACATCCAACAAAGAAACATCAATTCGAGAATCCTTTTCTGCGATCGATGAATTACAGCCTGTAAGAATCAAAAAGAGAATCAGAGCAAAAAAATCAATTACCCCTCTTTTTATAATCTTCATATCTCTCTCTGTGAGCTTTTTTGAAATCAGATGTTGTCTTTTGCCATGACGGATGATTGAACTGAAGCTCGTAAGCTTTTGAGTGATCCCGGGTTTTATCACCATATCCCTTTTTTGCATGTCCTAGATATTCGTGAGCGCCTAAAGAATTTTGCACGTTTGATACTGTCCTAAGCTCTGAATCAGCACTGCCGGCATATAAGTAGGCAGTTATAGTCTGACAACTCAGGATTTGTGAAAATATGACGCCGCTATTTTTTCGGCTGGCAAGGCGGAAAACGTAGGCATAGCCTAAGTTCTGTCGAGGCTTTCCAACGCAGCAAGGCGGAACTCCGAGGAGCGAAGCGACGATCAGCGAAGCTAAAAAGAGCAAGTCAGAATTCACAAATTTTGGGTTGTCAGACTATATATTTATTTGTGCTTAGCCCCGTTCGAGGCGCTACGGGCAGCCTCCCGGAGCTGATCGACCGCCTGGTCTTCGATGCCTAGTTCAGTCCGCAACACATCCGTCGGGTCCGGGTTGACAATCCGGTAAAAGATTTCATTGGCGTCTTCATCGAATTTGAGGGCGGCGCCTTCCAGGCTGAGCCCAGCGAAAAGACCTTTACTCCGGGAGTAAGAATAGATCGCGGCATCCAGCCGGCCATCGGTGGCCGCGCCGGCATCCCGCCCTAAGGGTCCTGCGGTAATAGAGGCATCCCCGCCGAGAGTGAATTTACGGGTCCCCATATCGGTCAGCGTTTCCCGATCGCGGATGATGAGCACCAGATCGGTAGACTGTACCCCCACCTGGAAGCCGAAACTGCCACCGGTCAGGGTAACGAATGCCGGATAACTCCAATTACCCGCTTCATCGCGCACAATGGCTACTCCTTTGCCCCGCTTACCGGCTACCACAAAGCCCGCCTTTTTCAAGCCCGGGATGATAACCAGGCCCTCGGCTAATGCGAGCATGGACGCTGGGATACGCTGTTCTTTGAGCGCAGTAAAGTCTTCGATGACATCGACCGCGGCAAAAATTTTGCTGCGTCGCTCGGCGGTGCTTTGGCCGGAAAGTACCGTCACACCCGTCAGTAATAAAAGAAAGAAGATCGAGTACCGCATTGGATGGAAATTTTTCCGATAACGTCTAACCTCCATCACCAGTTGTAAAAGGCAATTTGGATTGTCGTAATCGGTACGTTTCCTTAATTTTATCCCGGGGTATAAAATAAATCAGCCCTGCCTTCGCGCAAAACGCCTATTGCATGACTTCTACCGAAAAAAAGGATAAACCCACCTGGCTGCAAATTCTGGAAGCCGAAAGCTGGCAGGCCGAACTCATCGTTTCGGGTATCGCCATCTACGGATCGTTGCAACTTCCCGGTCTCATCAAGCAAGGGGTGGGATTCGTATTAATTCATTTGGGAGCCGGTTATCTGGATTCCTTCTACTTCATTTTCTGGTACCTGATCATCGCCTCCGCCGTCATGATCGTCAACTTTATCGCCCATTTTGTCCTGCGAGCCTTATGGATTGGTATGATCGGATTGGTATCGGTATTTCCCCAGGGCATTCGGCCCAACATTTCTATGTACAGCTCCCACTATATGGAACGTATCCTGGAAGAATTTCCGGATGTTAACGCCTTCAACCGGCGGCTTGACGATTTCTGCAGCTCCATTTTTGCCTTTTCTTTCGCTATCGCGCTGTTGATGGTGGCAATAACGATCACTTTAATGTTGGGGGCAATTTTGACTTCCTTGTTAAATCAGATTTTTCCTGGGCTTCAACCTGCATTGATATACCCTATTATCATTGGACTCGTATTTTTTCCTGCTATAGTTTCCGGGATATTCAACCTCAAGGTTTTGCGCGAAAAGGCGTGGGTGAAAAGGATTCATTTTCCGATCTTTAAATTTTCAGCGCGTCTCTGCTTTAATTTTGCCTATCGCCCGGTATACTACATTTTATTCATCTTCATGTCGAATTTGAAAACCACCAAGTTTGGCTTTACCGCTGCCGGGTACCTGTTGTTCGTGATGTTTATAGGCCTTCCGCTTCTTATTTATTCCGACGCGCTGTACCTGCGCAATGACACCTTTTTTGATCTCGACAATCAGGAGAATCGGATGGTCCGGTTTCACTATGAAGATCGCTTACCGGAGAACCAGACGGTCTACCGGCCAGTCATTTCCTCCGATCTCATTACCGACTCCTACCTTCGCGTTTTTATACCAAGGGCGCAAAGAGAACAAGCTGCAATTGATCGGGTATGCTCTGACTACGATGAGGATACGGCGCTTTCCGAAGCGGAAAACGAACTGCGCCGGCGCCATCATCGCCAGGATTGCTACCGGTCGTACTATACCATCAAACTGGATGGCCGGACCATCGATTCTCTGGAATTTATCCGCTATCGGCGCGCCAACGCCTTAAAATCCGGCCTGGTGACGTACCTTCCGCTGGGGCAACGCATCAAGCCAGGCCCGCACCGCTTGGAAATTCAGTATGGATATACGAATCAATCCGGAGAGCGAAAGAAGAGCTTAATACCGTTTGTCTACGCCCCCGAAAACACCGATATACAGAATTAATTCAGTATGAACCCATTGCGGGTTTGGTCTTTGAGCCGAAAATTAGCAATTTTTTGATT
>CAYWHT010000478.1:0-3875 GCA_964458135.1 uncultured Saprospiraceae bacterium
CCCCCCCCCCCCCCCCCCCCCCCCCCCCCCCCCCCCCCCCCCCCTTTTTCACCCACAAGACGCCAAACGAGATTCGCCTTAGTCTCGTGGGCTCGGAGATTGTGTATAAGAGACAGGGTCAGTTCTTCGTGAGTACCCTGTTCGACCACTTCCCCACCCTCCAGCACTACGATATTATCGGCATTCATCACGGTGCTCAGCCGGTGGGCCACGATGATCACCGTGCGGTTGCGGAAAAATTCCTCCAAATTTTCCATGATGATCATTTCGTTATAGGCGTCGAGGGCGGTGGTGGCCTCATCGAAGAAAATATATTCCGGATTTTTGTATACCGCGCGGGCGATGAGCAGGCGTTGTTTTTGCCCCTGACTCAATCCCAGCCCCTCCTGACCGATTTTGGTATTGTACCCCAAAGGCAGGGACTCGATAAAGTTCTGGATATTCGCCACCTTGACGGCCTTGAGCAATTTGCTTTTATCGATAATTTCGTCGCCCAATGCAATATTGCGGGCAATAGAATCATAAAAGATAAATCCATCCTGCATGACCACGCCGCACTTACCGCGCCATAAGCGATTATTGAGGTTGGAGAGGTTGAGGTCGCCCAGGCGAATGGCGCCCTCCACGGGTTGGTAGAAATTGAGCAACAGCTTGAGCAGGGTGGTTTTGCCGCTACCGCTGGTGCCTACGATGGCGGTAGTCTTGCGTTTAGGGATGCGCAGATTGACGTTTTTGAGCACCATCGGCGAATGCGGGCCGTTGTACTGAAAGGAGACGTTTTCTACGATCAGGTCACCGGATTCTGGAAGGATGGTAATTTTTTCTTCCACATTTTCTTCGTCTTCCTTGGTATGTATTTCATTCATTCGTTCCAGGCTGATCTTGGCTTCCTGCATCGACCGGATAAATTCTACCAGCCGGTTGAGCGGACCACTCAACTGCCCGACGATATACTGGATGGCTACGAGCATGCCCAGGGTCATTGCCCCCTCAACCACCGCCATGGCCACGGTAAAGATGATCAGCAGGTTTTTGGTTTCGTTGATGAAAATGGCGCCCGAACGTTGGAACTGCTCGATGCGCAAAGCGCTCATGCTGGTGCGGAACAGGCGGGCTTGTATCCGCTCCCAGGCCCAGCGTTTTTGCTTTTCGGCATTGTGGAGTTTAATTTCCTGCATGCCGTTAATCAGCTCGATAAGATTGCTCTGATTTTCGGCCGATTGATCAAAACGCTTGTAATCCAGCTCCCGTCGCCAATGCATGAAGTAGAAAATCCAGGCCAGGTTGAGGATTGTACCAACCAGGAAAATCGTAAACACCGTAGTATTCCAATAAAGCAGGATTACCGCAAAGACCAGGAAGTTGATGAAAGAAAATATAGATATCAGGCTGGTAGAGCTCAAAAAGCGCTGAACCCGCTCGTGATCGGCGATGCGTTGCATCAAATCGCCCGTCATTTTTGAATCGAAAAACTTGATCGGCAACTTGGTTAGCTTGACCAGGAAATCCGAAATTAAACTGATGTTGACGCGCACGCCAATATGTAATAATATCCAGCTGCGGAAATAATCGATTGCCGTCTGGGTAGAAAATAAAACGATTTGCGCAATTAATATTAAGCCGATAAAGGTGGGGTCTACGCGATTGATGCCCACATCCACCATGGCTTTGATCAGGAAAGGGAAAACCAGCTGCAGAATACTGCCCAGCAATAAACCGACGACCAACTGCAGGATGAGCGATCCGTATTTTTTGAAATAGGCAAAGACGTAAGCGAAACTCGACTTATTCGCGCCTTCCCCGTCCCGCTCGTAAAATTCGGGCGTCGTTTCCAACAGTAAGAGAACGCCCAGCTTCTCGGCATCCTCGACATCACTGGCCCAGTGTTCTTCGAATTCTTCCCGGGTGAGTTTGAATTTTCCCGCCGCCGGATCGGCAATCCAGGCGTATTTCCGGTTGGCCCGGTAAACCACCACGAAGTGATCCTGATCCCAGTGGGCCACACAAGGCATGGGAATATCCCGCGCCAGCCGCTCATAATTCGTTTTTACCGCTAACGACTGCAGGCCGATATGCTCCGCTGCATCACTAATTCCCAACAAGGAAACCCCTTGCTTTCCCATATAAGTAAGCTCCCGCAGATACTCCAGCGAATAGTACCTGCCGAAATGCCGGGAGATCATACGCAGGCAGGTAGCCCCGCAATCCATGGCATCGAGCTGTTGATAAAAGGGAAAGGATCTTGGCATACGCTTACCTCGCAGATCAGTTTTACGGCTATTCGTCCCCTTATAGCCCGCCAAACCGAAATGTGTGCATCCTGACTTGGCAAACTATAAAGGTATTTCGCAATACGGGCATACCTAATTTCACAAAATAGTGGTTTTATTTCTGGTAGTCCCGGCTTTATAATTATTTTTCGACTAAAATATAGCCAAAATTAAATAAATTATTGAAAACGAACCCGTATGCCGCTCCGCATTGTATTTATGGGCACGCCCGATTTCGCAGTCCCCTCCCTAAAAATACTGGTTGAGCGGGGTTATGAGGTGGTCGGCGTCGTCACCGCAAGCGATAAATACGGCGGCAGGGGCAGGAAGAAACTCCTTGAGTCTCCGGTCAAACGCTACGCCCGGGAACAGGGCCTGAACGTACTCCAGCCCGAAAAACTCAAAAACCCGGAATTTCTCGAAGCCCTGCGCGCCCTGCAACCCGATCTGCAAGTCGTAGTCGCCTTCCGGATGCTTCCAGAAGTCGTATGGAGCCTCCCCGCCAAAGGCACCTTCAACCTGCACGGCTCCTTACTGCCCAAATACCGGGGCGCCGCCCCCATCAACTGGGCCATCATTATGGGAGAAAGCGAGACCGGCGTAACGACCTTCTTCCTCCAACACGAAATTGATACCGGTGACATTATCCTCCAAGAAAGTATGCCCATCGCAGATAATGAAACCGCCGGAGAAGTCCACGACCGCATGATGCATCTGGGCGCCGAAGTAGTGCTGCGTACGGTGCGGGCTATCGAAACGGGCAATTACGAACTCAAGACCCAAGACCCGCGCCAAGCCTCCAGCGCCCCGAAAATCCACCACGAAACCTGCCGCATAAATTTTGATCAACCTACCCGGACGGTGCACAACTTTATTCGCGGCCTGAGCCCCCAGCCCGCGGCCTGGACCTTGCTGGGCGATAAAGAGCTGAAAATCTTGCGCAGCAGCAAAGAAATCATCTCCCACCAACACCCCCCCGGCACTTTCCTTTCCGATAACCGGAAAATACTGAAAGTAGCTACCCAAGATGGTTTTGTGCAGGTGCACGAATTGCAGTTGCAGGGGCGTAAACGCATGGATGTGGCTTCTTTTTTGAATGGTTTGGACTTTTTTTAAAATTTAAATAACGAGAAAATTTTATCTGAGTAAAAAATAATTATAAATAAATACTTATGAGATCTTTTTTATGGATGACACTCGTTTGCGGTGTGGTTTGGAGCGCCGGCGCCCAAGACCGTATTACGGGGAAGCTTTACGCCACCCGCTCGGAAGTCATTGCGCGTAACGGGATGGCCTGCACCAGCCAGCCTTTGGCTACTCAAGTAGCGCTGGATATTCTCAAACAGGGAGGAACGGCCATTGACGCGGCCATCGCGGCCAACGCCGCGCTGGGCCTAATGGAGCCTACGGGTTGCGGCATTGGCGGCGACTTGTTCGCCATCGTCTGGGATGCGGAAGAGGAGAAGCTCTTCGGGCTCAACGCTTCGGGGCGATCCCCGCAGGAACTCACTCTGAGTTATTTTAAGGAACGAGGCATGGAGGAAATACCGGCTTACGGGCCTTTACCCGTCAGCGTTCCCGGCTGCGTTGACGGCTGGTTTATGC
>CAYWHT010000479.1:0-1424 GCA_964458135.1 uncultured Saprospiraceae bacterium
AAATTTCTCCGAAAGCTCAAGGGAATCAGCCAGCAGAAGCTGGCCAACGAAACTGGTCTGAAGCGCAATAATATCGCTTCTTACGAGGCGGGCATTGTAGAGCCCAAAGCAGACTCCTTTCTCAAACTGGCGCGTTTTTTCGGCGTCAATCCTTCCGACCTGATCACCCTCGACCTATCCGTACACCCCCTGGAATACTTTCAGGAAAGCCGCGAAATTGTTGAAGAAGATAACATCACCGACAGCCTGGAGCTCTTTATCGCCAAAACCAACGACCTGCAAAAAGTACTCGAAGGTTTTGTCGAATTTCACAAATTCCGCCGGCAAGAGCAAGCACAAAGCTCAGATGCGCTCCAATCGCTAAACAATGATTTTGACAATCTGCTGTCCATGATGGAGAGCCTATTGCAGGCTAACTGGGCCTTTATTCAATCTATTCAGCGCGAGCATTAGCACTGGTGAACATTTGCAACCAAGGATCAATTCTAAAAGGTGGGAACGGGTCAAATCCTTTTTGGCTCTATTCCGCGCCTTTTTAATCTCGAGCTCCTACCGGGGCCGGTTAGATGTTTCGCTACAATAAAAGCTTATGCAGCCTGGAAAAGTTATCGAAACTATTGTCACCCCTTTTCAAAAATTTATCCGCATGGAGGCCTCCAGTGGCCTGGTGCTCCTTATTGCAGCGGGCATTGCGCTGGTGTGGGCCAACACCCCCTGGGCGGAATACTATTTTCAACTGTGGGACACTAAAGTTACCGTTTCCATTGGGCAGACCGAAATTTCCAAAAGGCTCCTCATCTGGATTAACGACGGCTTGATGGCCATTTTCTTTTTTCTGGTGGGGCTGGAAATCAAACGGGAAATACTGGAAGGAGAACTTTCCACCGTGCGCAAAGCGACGCTCCCTTTTATGGCGGCGCTGGGCGGCATGGTTGTCCCGGTGGGTCTTTTCCTGTTACTCAATTACGGTTCTCCCGGCATGGAAGGATGGGGCGTTCCCATGGCCACCGATATTGCCTTTTCCCTCGGCATTTTAGCCCTTCTGGGCAGCCGGGTGACGCTGGGCATGAACGTCTTTCTCACCGCCTTCGCCATCGTAGACGATATCGGCGCCGTTCTGGTCATTGCCTTTTTTTACTCCCACGGCTTTCATCCCGACGCGCTGATCACTGCCGGCAGCTTATTGGCCGTCTTGGTGCTCATTAACTATATTGGGGTTAAGAACATTTGGATGTACCTGGTAATCGGGCTGTTCGTATGGTACTATTTTCTCAAATCGGGTATTCACCCAACCATTGCCGGAGTGTTATTGGCGTTCACCATTCCGGCCCAAAACAAGATTCGATTGGAAACCTTTATCCGTCGGATGTACCGCTACCGACGCATGATCCTGGAGAGGCGAGACGACAAGCAGCGCCAGGGGG
>CAYWHT010000479.1:1434-3875 GCA_964458135.1 uncultured Saprospiraceae bacterium
GGGGAAGCCCGTTTTTTGCCGAAAGAGGAGATTTCCATTATTCAGGACATCAAAAGAGAGGCTAAAAAGGTGCAACCCCCGCTGCAGCGGCTCGAATCCAATCTCAGCGAGTTTGTCGCCTTTTTTATCATGCCGCTTTTTGCTTTTGCCAACGGAGGCATTTCCATCATCAATACGGATGAAAACCTGTTTACGCTTCTCACCCTCAGCATCGCGTTAGGTCTGTTCGTCGGTAAAACGATCGGTATTTTCGCCTTCAGTTGGGCGAGCGCCAAAGCGGGGGTGGCCGATTTGCCGGAGCAGACGAGCTGGAGTCATATTTTAGGGCTTTCCATGCTCGGCGGGGTTGGATTTACTATGGCCTTGTTTATCGCCAACCTGGCCTTTGATCCGGGTGGGTTGCTCAACCAGGCGAAGATGGGTATTTTGATTGGCACCTTGGGTTCGGGGGCGATCGGATTGTTCTTACTCCGGCTTATGACCAAACCCCGAATCGAAAACCCGGATTCCAGAAAGGAATCGACCCGCGCCGTTGACGAACAAGGAGAAGCTTATCGGGTGAGATAGCGCTTTATATTTCGTTGTTGCGCAGTTGAGGAACCGTGTTCATTCGTTCGGTTTTCCGACTAATTTCCAGCACTTTGCGGTGATGGTCGTTTAAGATTTCGTACATGCCTTCGGGAATTGTTTGTTCCTCGAGGCTTTTCTTGTAGTAGTCTGAAATTTCTTTTTCCGTGAGGTGTGCAATTTCTACGACCTGGGAACGGTTACCGTTGGCCAGGGCCTTTTCTACTTTATCGATTTCTTTGGAAAAGAAAGACTTGAGCGGTTCTTTGCCTTTATTGCGCACGGGCACCGGGCTAAATTGCTCGAGCATGTTCCGCACTTCGTTGTATAGTTTGCCGCGGTATTCCGAGAGGCTGCTGAGAAATGCTGCGAGATCGTCGTCTTTGGCTACTTTGGCGGCGTCCCGATAGGCGGATTCCGCATCTTGGTGTTGCACCAACAAGGTATAGAGAATGGAGTATATAGATTCCTTATTCTTTTCAGCCATCTTTTTTATTGCTTTAGATTTGGAAGAAAATGTCTATACCGGCTTTAACAAAAAGATGGGGTCAACGTTCATAGCTCCCGCTGCACGGATTCCAGCAAGCTATCCACCCGTTGCTTGAAGGCGGCCCAGCCTTCTTCCATATCTTTTTCCAGTTGGTCCGATTTTTCGGCTACGCGGCGGCGTTGTTCCTTGAGCTTTTTGAGTTGGCGCCGCCACTTTTCTTTCATCTGACCCGATGCGCTGTCCACGCGATTTTCCAGTTCCTGTATCTTGAGATCGATATTATTTTGGGTTTGCCGGATGCGTTGATTCAACACCGCTTTTTCTTCGGCTATTTGCTGGGCGATGGTGTCTCCTAATTCGGCGACCTCTTCTTGTACGTCTTCTGTTTGATTCCTGGTGGTCTGGTTGCAGGCGATGACCGCCGAGAAGAGCAGTAAAAAAACCAGGACAATATTTTCGCGATTCATAATTCGTGCTATAGTGTTATTTTGTTCATCATAAATTGGCAGCCCCCGACACCGTCTCGCCGGATCGACCAAAGGGTATCCTGCGAGTCGAATAGTATGGGAGCTTGTTGGGAGTTTGCTTTTGATGCCGAAAATGACCCTAAGTGAGATTTGGGCCTTCCGGTGCTTGGTTGTTGCCGTTGGCCTTGCGGACCAACATTTCGTTTAACTTTTGGCCTCCCTTAATGCCAAAATCGAGCGTGCGAATGGGGAAAGGAATCGTGATGCCGTTTTGGTCAAAGGCTTTTTTTAATCCGATCACGGCATCGCTGCGGCTCTTGAGAAAATCGACCTGCCGGCATTTTTTGATCCAGAAGCGCAGGATGAAATCGATAGAGCTGTTGCCGAAGCCGGTGTAGAAGAATTCCACGCCGCGCGACTCATCGAAACTGCAATGATCTTTGATCGCCTGGGTTGCTATTGTTTTAACCCGTTCGAGATCTTCCCCGTAGGAAATTCCGCAATTCAAAACGATGCGACGCTCGCAGGTATTGGTGAAGTTTTCCAGCGGTGACTGGATCACCATTTTATTGGGGATAGACACTTCCTGCCCTAGCGGAGTGCGCAATAAAGTAGCCCGCAAGGAGATCTCTTCGATAACGCCGAAATAGCCGTTGGTTTCCACCAGGTCACCTACGTTGTAGAGGCTTTTGACCGACATTAAGATGCCGGAAAAAATATTGATCAGGGGTTCTTGCAGGGCCAGACCGATCGCCAGACCCGCTACCCCCGCACCAGCTAACAAGGAGGTAAGCGCCGTTTGCAACTCGAGAATATCGAGCACTACAAACAGCATCAAGAGTAAAAACCCGGCGGTCGCAACGTTAGACAAGACGCCATTTACCGTAACATTAGAAGAAATTCGCCGGAGGATCTTG
>CAYWHT010000480.1:0-3871 GCA_964458135.1 uncultured Saprospiraceae bacterium
ACCTCGTACCGACGACCAACCAACGCAACCCGCTGGATAATACGCTGCGGTTCTCACTAGCGTTTGACTTTGCAGATTTGGATAATTAGTAGTTGGTCATGCGAAGCGCGTGTTGAACCGCCGAGGTCTTTAATGGTGAGCCCCGTCTAGCGGCGGCCAGGAATAGCCTATGGCGCAAGCTGTAGATCGCCGCTAAATACCTGACCATTTTCGCGGCTTTTTTTCCACTAAGCAGCGGTCATCAACGAGCTGGCCCCCCTCAAGTCGATGACCGCTGCTTAGTGGACAATTAATTTACGCCCGTTGCGAATTGTAAGCCGGATTCTGTTTCCCCCGCCATTGCGGCAGGCGGACTCCATCATTTATCTAGCCCCGGCGTCACCACCAGGGTCTATCTGCCTACCCCTTCCGACTTTCCCGCAGGAAAACCGGGCGAGCAACCCGGAACGCCGCCCCGCAGAACGACGGATCGGAATGTACGTGGCATTTCAACCCACAAGGTTTATCCTTCCCGCCGGTCGCCCGGCAGGAACGTGCGCTCTTACCGCACGATTTCACCCTTACCTGCTTCCGCCTTGCGGCGAAAACATCGGCGGTATGGTTTCTGTGACACTTTCTGTATCCCGCCGACCAGGCCGGCAGGACCCCACCCGTTAGGTGGTGTGGCGCTCTACGTTGTCCGGACTTTCCTCATTTCCGTTTCCGGAACCGCGATGGAAACCTTCGCAACGGACGTAAACGCAAAGTTATCTTTTTGGGGCGGTTCCCGCAATATTCCACTACCATAAACCCTCCAGCGAGGCCGGAAAGTTCGCCAATCGGGAAATATGTCTTATTTTAGCATTCATCCTCCCCGTTTTAGTGAATAATGAGTACACTATAGGAGTTATAGTCTGACAACCCAAAATTTGTGAATTCTGACTTGCTCTTTTTAGCTTCGCTGATCGTCGCTTCGCTCCTCGGAGTTCCGCCTTGCTGCGTTGGAAAGCCTCGACAGAACTTAGGCTATGCCTACGTTTTCCGCCTTGCCAGCCGAAAAAATAGCGGCGTCATATTTTCACAAATCCTGAGTTGTCAGACTATAGTAGGTATAATGTTGAAGATACTTGTCCTCTAAGGGTAGATGGGGCAACCCGTGCCGCATCTTTATACCCTGCACCAGCTACTTTCTACCGGTGTGGCGCATTAGCATCTATATTTATTCAGCATTTTGATTTTCAACTATATACGCTGTAAGTCAATCCAAAATCAAAAATCCAAAATCCAAAATCAAAAATCAAAAATCAAAAATCCAAAACACCTCCCCTCCTATCCCATGCAACAACCAAGATACCACCATGTCTCCTTCTGGCCCTGGGGAGTAATCCTGCTCACACTTGCCAACGGAACGGTCTGGCTCCAATTGATTTCCGGGCTGTTGATCATTGGAGGTATGCACCGGCTGTATGGGTGGTTGGATCGCCGGGTTAATGGGGCCTGGCCGCCGCTGGTGTTTGCCCTGGGGGTAGGCTTATTGCGCGGGTTGGGCTTGCAGTGGGGGGTTCCGCATTTTACCGGCGCCCTGGCCCGCACGATTGAGTGGTCCGGGCAAAATATGGCGGTGGGGCAATTGTTGATCGATGCCGTATTGGGTAGCTGGCTGATGGTTCTTTTTTACCGGACGTATGCTTTCAAAGCCTCCATCTCCCTGAGTCGGCGCGGATCATTCGCATTCGCTTTCCTCGCTATTTTACCGGTTGGCGGCATGCTGTTTGGGTTGACTTTTTTAATGGGTGCGGTGGCCCAGTCGCCCGATTTGCAACTGAATTTTGACAACGTACTGCAAATTGGCGGAGACGGGATCGCGGCCGTGCTGAGCCTGTTGTTTTGCGGTATCGGCATCCATCTTTTCGCCATTCGGATGCTACAGTTTATTCGCCGCAGCGGACTGGGAAAAAATGCCCGCCTGGGCGTATACGCCCTCGGATTATTGGGGTTGTGGGGCGGGCTATGGGTATCCGGCCTTCCGGTTGCGGGTTGGCAGATGGTGCTAACCGTTCTTCTGTATTTGTTATTGCTCGATCTGTTTCAGGACAGTGGCAGCCCGAATCTGACCTGGGTTATGGTTTGGAGCGTCTTTTTTGCCGGGTACCTTACCGTTTGGCTCTACCAGCATCACCTGGAAGGTGTGCTGGCGGCCGACCGCCGGGCAGCCCGGGAATTGCTGGAAGGCCTGCAGTCCGGAGAGGATGTGTTGGCCCGCTTATCGAAATCCGGGAAGGCTAATTCCCACCGCCTGTACCGCAATCTTTTATCCGACAAGCAAAAGGCGGATAAAAAGGTGCTTGCGGATGTGCAGTACCGCATCACCCGCAACGGTCGGCTGGTGGCCCGCCGGGGCAGCATAAAGGAGGATTGGCCCGCCGCGGGGGGCGGTGCACTACAGGAATCCCTGCACAGCACCCGACACGACCTGCGATTGGGGGGAGATTCGGGATGGGAAATCACTCTGCGCCGGCCGCTGGGAGGCTACGCCAACGGGCTGTCCCTCTTTTCTTTCTTGTTTGCCCTGGCTTTCGGGCTGTTGCTCTTACTGTTTGCGCTTAACCGCTTCCTATCTATTCTGCCTTTGCGCCTGGATTTACCGCTGCTCGGCCCGGATTCCCTCGGCAACCGCCTGCAATTGGCGTTATTGGGGCTGATTCTGGGGGCATTTTTGGTCATCGGCCTGGTGACTACGGGTTTTATCCGCAATAGCTTTCTGCGCAACCAAGAAGCACAGATCCGGGAAAGCATGCAGTCGGTGCTCACCGATATGCGGGAGGAGACCCGCCGCCTTTCGGGAGATTCGGCTCGGCAGCACTTGATCCGGCGCCTGCCCGCCTTCGCAGAAATCCACGGTATAGATATGGATGTATTCGATTCGGCGGGGGAACGCCTGGCTACGACGGCGCCCGACACCCTGAGCAACGTTATGCCTCCAGTTCGAATGAATAACGACGCCCTGGCGGCGCTAAAAAATCAGGGGCGCCCGGTATGGCTGGAACAGCGGGAGGCCGGAGAGCTGACCTACCGCACCGCCACTTTCCCCCTGCGGACTTCCGCGGACCAGCCCGGGGCGTTTATCGCCATGCCCTTTCCCCGGCAGGAGGCCTTGTTGCGACAGGATATCGAAGGCTTTCTGGGCAATTTGCTCAACGTTTACGTCTTTCTGCTTCTGGCGGCCGGAGGTACGGCCATTGGGGTGGCTAATTCCATCACCGTGCCCATCGAGCGGGTGGCGGAGCGGTTGCGCACGCTCGATCCCGAGCGCAACGAGCCCCTGGCGTGGTCGCGCGACGACGAGATCGGCGCCCTCATCCACCAGTATAACCGCGCCATCCGCCAGCTGGAGGAGCGCACCAACCAGCTGCGCGTCTCCGAGCGCGAGGGGGCCTGGCGCGAGATGGCCAAGCAGGTGGCGCACGAAATTAAGAACCCCCTCACGCCTATGAAGCTGCAAATCCAGTACCTGATGCACGCCCAGCGCGCCCAGCCCGAGCGGGCGGGCGCCATGCTGCCGGGCGTGGCCAACACCTTGATCGAGCAGATCGAAAGCCTCTCCCGCATCGCCTCCGAATTTTCCGACTTCGCCAAGATGCCGACCGCCCAAAACGAAACCTTCTCGCTCAACGAACTACTACAATCCTTGCACCGCCTCTACCAAAGCAACGACCCGCAGGAGCCGCAAGTGCACCTCCAACTCCCGGAAGAAGACCTCTCCGTCTACGCCGATCCCGACCAACTGCGCCGCGTGCTGACCAACCTCATCCGCAACGGCATGCAGGCCGTCCCGAAAGACCGCCAAGGGCGAATTGAGCTAAGGCTCTACCGGGAGGGGCAATGGGCTTTT
>CAYWHT010000481.1:0-3867 GCA_964458135.1 uncultured Saprospiraceae bacterium
CTGTGGGGGGAGTGCTGGCGGTGGAAGTATCGTAGTCCCGTTCCCGTCCCAAATGGCGGGGCAGGTAGAAATCGTTGTAGGGAACGGGATAGTCTTCCGAATCGGAAAACCCTTGCTGACCGCTTTCGGAACCGTCACTGGTTGAGCCGGCGCCCACGCCCCGGTCTTGCCAAGAGCTGCGATAACCGGCATCTTGTGGAGTTTCTCCGGGGGAGGGGCAGTGGGAAGTTTTGAGCCGCTGTCCGGCTTTGATGAACTCGTCGCGCCCCAGGTTATTCATATCCCGAAAGCGCTTTTCGGTGTAGCCGTATCGCAGGGCCAGTAGGGCGACCGTTTCGCCGGGCCGGACGATATGGTAGCCCGAGGTGGTGTCCCAGGGTTCTACGGAGTCATCCCCAGCGGAGGCGGGCTCCCGCTCGTCCCGCCACTGGAAGCCACCGCCCCGATCGTCGGAGCCGCGTTCGGCCATCGCGGAGGAAGGAGATACCCGCAACTCGCGGCCCGGTTTAATGAGGTTGGAATTGCCCAGGCCATTCCAGCGGCGCAATTCTTCCACCGAGACGTTGTATTTCCGGCTGATGCTGTAGAGGGTTTCTCCTTTTTCAACGATATGATAATTAGCTCCCTGGCTCTGACTACTTTCTTGCCCGCTGGAGTCCCAGCTTTGGCTTCCGCCGCGGGAATCTCTCGAATCGCTTTCCGCTACCGGGCGGCTTCCAGTGCGTAAGCAAAAGTCCTGCATGAAGGAAGATACATTTTGCCCGTTGATCTGGCGAACCTGGTAAGTATTGTTGCTTGAAGTATTGGGGCGTTCCACTACAATACCCAGGCCGGGAACTAGGATTAAATCTGTATACGAATTGGGGGTGAGCTGGAATGATCGGCGCAACACGTAAGCTGAGGCGCACTCGTAATCCGTGGTTCCCCGGTAAGTGATTTGCAGTTGCTCATTTTTGCCCTGGCTAACCTCCTGGCCCGCCCGGGTAGTTTGCGGGCTGAAGCGAAATCCGTACTGCCCGGCATCGTAAACAATTGAATTGCCTTGCTGCAGAAAACTGGCGAATTCCACTTCGGCAACCTGGTAACGATTGGAACCGAGTTGTTCGACCACGAATACCTTGCCTTCCCGCTCGCGCACCTTATTCAATAAGTCGCGGCTGAGTTCCGAATCACTACAGTCGATGAGCTTGCCTTCAGTGAAGTTTCTCACCCGCGCATCTTCTTTGCTCCCCACCTCCAGGATGAGGGTTTCCCTGCTTGCCAACCGGATACTGTACTTTAAATATTCCTGGCCCGTACTGGTGAAACCATAGCCGTATTCCAGGCGATCCATGCAGGAAGGATCATAAAGGACGTAGGTATCCGCCCCGAGCAGGCTGCCCCCGCTCGTAAACGAAAAAAGCATGATGAGGACCCGTACCGCTATTTTCATAAAATTTTTTTTAGACCCTTCACTGACCGGTTATTTGAATGCGTAATATATGCAAGATCAGCTTGATATACAAGCTATTAGCCTATTAACAACAAAACATTTCAGATAACGCGCCAAAACGGTCAAAAATTGCCATTTGCCGGATCGAAAAAGTTTAAAATTAGGCTTTAGCTTAATATGTAACAACGAATGCGAGCAAAAGTTATTACAACAAATCGCGTTCGACGATGCCGTTATTGACGGCGTAGAGCACCAATTCCGAAGAGGAGTTGAGTTCCAGTTTGCGCATGATGTTCTTGCGGTGGGTGTAAACCGTATGGGTGCTCAGATTCAGGGTATTGGCGATTTCCTTGGCGATAAGCCCCTTGGCGATGAGTCGTACGATTTCCATTTCCCGGGGCGTAAGCGGGGTAGGGCGGCAGTCTTCTTCCTCTTCCGGGCTTTTGGCGAAACTTTTTTCCAATAAATAATCAATGATGCGGGTGCAGAAAAATTTTTCCCCCCGGGCCGTAGCGCGGATGGCGTCGAGAATTTCTTCTTCACCGCAGGTTTTGGTGAGAAAGCTGCTAACGCCTTGTTCGAGGATCTGATAAATGGAAGATTTGTCATTGTCCGAGCTGATAACCAGAATTTGCGTTCCGGGCGATAGATTGCGGACGGTCTCTATGGAAGCTTGGTTAAAAGAAGCAGACTGGTCGTGATCCATGACCAACACGTCCGGGCGCTTTTCAAACAGCACTTGGCGCAGGTCCGGCTCTTGCGTGGCTTCTCCCACCACCTCAAACTCCGGAAAGCGCTCGAGTAAATGCCGGAGCCCGGCGCGGATCAAGAACTGGGCATCGGCAATGAGAATGGTAATCTTTTTGTTCATAAGCGGTAATCGGTCCTCAAGTCACTAAATTACGCCTAACCAACAGGGAGAGCAAATTTATTTAGAATTAGTTTAAATAAATTTACTGATCGATGGTTTTACAGCCTGTCAGGTCAGATTTTCAAAAATTTTGGGTTGGCAGACCAAATTTAAGGCCGATGCGCAAAACCACGCAAGGGCCTAATCTTGGGAGGCGGCAACCTCCGAATCGGGATAATCCGGATCGACGGCCTGGAACCGGACCCGCACCTCGTAGCGTCGGTTCATGGATTGCACGACCGGGCCGAACATGGTCTCGATCAGCTCGGCGGCCCTCATTTTAGCGTCTTCCCGGATATCGCTTTCGTTGGCTTCTCGCCGGAACTCGGCGCGCAGGGCGTTGATCGCCCGGTTCATGTCGCCGTCTTCCACTTCCCGCATCCATCCAATATTGAGCTTATCGAAGCGGGGATGTACTTCGTGGGAAAGAATAACGGGCTCGGGCAGGGTGACGATGACGAAGCCGCTTTTCTCATCCAGTTCGATATCGAAGTATTGGTTGAGCCGAAATCCGACCTTGAGGATGCTGATGGCCGAGATATCCACTTCGGTGGAAGAGACCTGAAAGCCGAATAATTTGGTTTGCATGCGCTTGCTGATCCCCTTTTTATCTCTGACTTCCATGGTGGCCAGTTCCGCGATGACGCGTTCCACTTTTTCTTGCATGAGCCCTCTGGCCTCATTGAAGTCCCGAATGGAGGCCCGCTCCTTAAGGCGATTCATCATCGGGTTTAAAGCTTCCGTAAGGGCAATGCCGCAAGGCGTATCTACATTTTCGCCCTGCCCATAAAGGCTGCCTTCCTTCGTTTCCACCAGGCTGGCAATTACGTGGGTGGTGAGAAAGCAGGTATACTTGGAAGCCACCTCCCTGAGGATGTCGGTGGCGCCGGTATTTTGGTTTTCGTACCAGGTTTCGTAGAGGTTGGCGGTAGTGTCTTTGATGCTCATGAAATCCTGGTAATAGAGGTTTTTCAGGTACTCGTGGTGCTTGCGGTATTCTTTTTCTACTTTCCGTTGCACGCTGCGATCCAGGCTCATGCGTTGGGCGACGTGCTGCAGGATCGCCACATTCATATTGTAGACCAGCTCATCAAATTCCCGCTCGTAGCGCCGGGGGTCGGAAAGCACCCGTAGGGCCTGTTCTTGATCAATCTGGTAGTCGAATTCCGAGGGAAGATACTTCAGGCGCACTTCCTTGGGTATGCTACTATAGCCCTCCAAATCTTCCTGGTAGTTTCGGTAGATAATAATCCCGATCAAGCTGCTGGCCAGCACCAATAGCAAGATGCGTGCAAACCTTAACCTGGAGGGATTAGTGGGAGTCGGGGTATTTTTGGCCATGTTTTTGTTTCTTTATGAACCCATTGCGGGGTTAGTAGTTGGCCTCCAAATTGCAATTTTTTAATTATACTGCGTTGCGAAAATCCTCATTTAGCTTACTCCGCCCACCCGTTCGGTTGGGTAAACCCGCCCGTTCGGTCGGGTAAAGTTTTCGCGCCTTGTCTAATCAAAAAATGGCTAATTT
>CAYWHT010000482.1:0-3867 GCA_964458135.1 uncultured Saprospiraceae bacterium
AAGTAAAGGTCTCCGCTTTCTGGATGGACGAACATGAGGTGACCAACCGGCAATTCGCCCAGTTCGTAAAAGAGACCGGCTACGTCACCGTCGCCGAGCGCCCCATCGACTGGGAAGAGCTGTCCAAACAACTCCCACCCGGCACTCCCAAGCCCGACGAATCTCTCCTCCAACCCGGCTCCCTGGTCTTCCAATCCACCGACGGACCGGTCAACCTGCGCGATTACTCCCAGTGGTGGGCCTGGACCAACCAGGCCAACTGGCGCCAACCGGAAGGCCCCGGTAGCTCCATCGAAGACCGCATGGATCACCCCGTGGTACAAATCGCCTGGGAAGATGCCCAGGCTTACGCCGAATGGGCCGGTAAGCGCCTTCCCACCGAAGCGGAATGGGAATGGGCCGCCATGGGCGGGCTCGACGACCCCAAATACCCCTGGGGCAATAAGGAGGTCGAAAAAGCTACCGATCAAGCCAACTTTTACCAGGGGCTGTTTCCCTACAAAAATACGGTCCAAGACGGCTACCGGACCACCGCTCCGGTCCGATCCTTCCCGCCCAACGGCTACGGCCTTTACGATATGGCGGGCAACGTCTGGGAATGGTGCGCCGACAAATACCACTACGAGGCCTACAGCCTGACGCGCTCGCAGCGGATGGTGGTCAATCCCGGAGGCCCCAAATCGGCTTTCGACCCGGCGGAGCCCCGCACTCCCAAGCGGAGCATGCGCGGCGGCTCCTTTCTATGCGATGACAGTTATTGCAGTGGGTACCGCGTGGCCCGGCGGATGAAGTCGAGTGAAGATTCGAGTTTTAACCATGCGGGATTTCGATGTGTGCAAGACGTGAAATGAATGGTGAATGCTACCCCTACATTTTGGGAGAAACAGTTCATCGGAAAGGTGAATTCACCATTTTCCCGGTTGACGAATAAGTTAGAGCTTGATGGGCGTTTACCCTGTGGAATTCGCAGAGCGACTATTCCACAGGGTAAACGCCCATCAAGCTATTAGTATTCCAAAATAAACTTCGACAAGTTCTGCCCCCTTTCCAAGCCCAATTTCTTGCGCAAGCGATAGCGCGCCACCTCTACCCCCCGAATGGAGATACCCAGTAGGTTAGTGATTTCCTTCGTATTTAAATTGAGCCTTAAAAAAGCGCAAAGCTTCTGATCGTTGGGAGAAAGATCGGGATAATCATTTCTCAGGCGGGTCAAAAAATCGCCGTGTACGGCATCGAAATGGTATTCGAATTGTTCCCAATCTTCCTGTATTTTCAGGGTGGTGTCTATTTCCTTAACTATTTTTTCCAGGGCGCGCTTTGTCCCTACATTTTTCCCCTTTTGCTTGACTTCCTTCAATTCCTCTTTGATGGCCTCGATAAATTCATTCTTGACCACTAAGTTCATGGTGGAAGTTGCCAAAAGTTTGTTGACGTGCTGTAATTCGCTTTGCATCTTGTCTTCCTTCAGCCTGCGCAATTCCCGTTCTTTTTCTTGTTCCACTTCGACCAGTTTTTCCTGTTTTTTGGCCAGTTCGAGTTGTCTGGCGGCTTCCATTTTTTCGGCTTTCCTCTTATACCGGCGTTTCTGAAACCGGAAACCGAGGAAAAGCGGAATAATGCCCATCAGCACGTACAAAGATTTGGCCGCCGGACTTCTCCAAAGGGGGGGCTTGACGGTTAAGTACAACGGCCGAGCGTTGGTTATTTCCCCCAGGTAATTTCGGGTTTGCACTCTAAACTCGTATTTCCCCTCCCGTAAGTTGGTATATTCCTTGGTGGCGGCCGTCGTCCACGCGCCATAATCCTCATTCAGACCTTTTAAACAATAGCGGAACTGCAAGTTCCCCAAGTGATTGAATTGAAAGGATTCTACATTGATCTTCAGCACCTTTTCTCCCGGACTCACCTGCAGGCGCTCCATCGTTTTCGGCCTCGCTGCAAATGGTTTACGCAGGTATAAAGTGCTCCCTTTTTGGGCGCTGAATACCCGGCTCACCACCAGGGGCTCTTCGGCTTTCACAGGAACTTCCAGTGCCGGATCGTACTGAATAAAGCCTTCGTTGGCGGAAAAAATAATCCCGTGATTGGTGTGTATCGAAGCGTGCAGCAGGTCGTTATTCAGATGGTACCGTAATTGGTGTAAAGAAGAGGGTACAAAAAAGTAGTTATTGGAACTGATCTGCCTGAAAAAAGCCACTAAGTGCTCCGCTACGACGTGCACATTATTTTTTTGATCTTGCACTAGCAAGTAAACCGGTTGATCGCCGAGTTGATTGGAAAAAATTTCCGCTTCCGCCGCGCTGCCATCGGTTGGATCTAGTCGGTAAAGCCCCGATTCGGTGGCTAAATAGAGATCATCGTCGATGCGGCTCAAAACGATTTGCTCCTGAATGGGTATATCGGAATTTTCGGACGCGTTTTTTACCGTTACTTCCCTGAGATCTTCTGACAGCGTCAATTGATACAAGCCCTGATAGTATTGCCCCACCCAAATTTTTCCCAATTGGTCTTCCTCGAAAAAGCGGCTTGAGGCGTTAAATCCTCTGATTCGCTGCACGGGCCGCAAATTTTGATTGTCATCGATCTCAAAAAGAAACAAGCCGGAATAGGTGCCGCCAATCGCAAATTCGGGATGCGACCGCAATTGTTTTACTTCCCAGAGGCCGTCCGTATTCGCCACCCGCTTCGCCCTACCGTTCTCCAACAAAAACAAGCCCGTATGGTGTCCGGCATAGAGTTTTCCGGCAATTTCCTGCATGCCGTAAGCCGGCCCCTCCACTCCCGGTAGGAATACGCTCTGGGCGGCGTCCTTTGCGAGGAAATAAATGCCGTTGGAGGTGGTGTAATACGTACCATCGGATGTTTCAAAAGCTTCGTAGCCACTTCCCTGGATGTTGATGTCCCGGTTCAGCAAGCGCATCGGAGCGTTGAGGTGTACAAGGGCGATCCCGTTCTGCATGCCGACCCACAAGTTGCCGAAATAATCCTGAAAAGAGCGCAAACAGGCATTGGCTGCCAGACCGTCTTGTTTGCTTATTTTTTCCACTTTCCTTGCCTGTATATCGTATAGAAATATTCCCGCGGTTTGGGTAGAGATGGCTATGCGGTTATCGGACAGTTGCAGCACGTGATTGACATACGTTCCTTTCAGCGCCTCAATGAGGTCCTCGTATTTCCGGGTGGCGCCAAATGGGGTGGTCCATTCAATTTGCCCGGAATTATAAACTACCAGATATCCTTCACCTTGAGGTAAGAGGCCGGCGATGATCTGGCCGGTTTGGTTTTGCGGGTAATTCTGAAATAACTCCAAACCCTCTATTTCATACAATTTACCTCGTTGGCTTTGAGTGAATATTTTTCCATTGGCAAAAAACGAACGTTCAAAACCACCTTCCCGCTCGATCACCTCAATCGATTGCCCGTCGTATACGTAAATCCCCTGAAATGTGCAGAAATAGACGCCGGAATTGGCCAGAAAAACATCCCAAACCTCATCGAAGTCCTCGAATCCTTGGGGGATCTTATCAACGAGGGATACGTACCGCCAATTGTCCTCAAAAAAGCCGAACTCCCCTTGGGAGCCCACATATAACCGGTCCGCTTTTTCATCGAAAGCCAGCGACCGTTTCTTTTTTCCGGTTTTAAAATCGTGGGTCTTCCATTCCTTCCCATTAAAGGAAAGCACCCCCAGATTATTAGCTACAAAAAGGGTCATATCCCTGTTTTGGGCAAAGTCAATGTTTTGAATGCCGGCTTTGTAGTCGGTGGGGGTGAAATTCTGGATCGGATATTTTCCCGGAAAAGCTTTCACTTGACACCCGAACAACAGTATAAACATCCAACCCCAATAGTACCGCATGTTGTATT
>CAYWHT010000483.1:0-3866 GCA_964458135.1 uncultured Saprospiraceae bacterium
GCGTCCGTTCCAAAACCATCACCCTACGGAAGTTCAACAAATAAACAAACCATTCCCCAATTCATTCATTTTCCCTCCAACAATACGTATCTTTTCCCCTCGCTTTACGTCCAAATACCAAAACCCAGCACCCCCAATCCCGCTGCCGGCGGAAGGGGGCGGAAACACCTGAACTACTTGGCTACTGCCCCTTGCCATAGCGCTATGAATGATACCGAGGTAATCCACCATTACCTCTTGACGCATGCCGATCCATGCTTTGCATTGCTGTACCAACGCTACGCCAGCAAGGTCTACAGCAAATGCATCGCCCTACTTAAGAATGAAGCGCTGGCCAAAGACGCCACCCAGGAAATCTTCATCAAGATTCTGATGAACCTGGGCAGGTTTGGAGAAAAAGCCCGGTTTTCCACCTGGATTTACTCCATCACTTATAATTACTGCATCGACTATTTGCGCAAGCAAAAGAAACACCGCAATATCTTTTCCGACGAAATGGAAAACGCACCGGATGTACCCGAAGAAGACGTTCCCGACAAGGAACTCCTCGAAATGGAAATTAGCCAACTAAAAGTTGTACTGGACGAAATACCAATTGACGATAAGGCCATTCTGCTTATGAAATATCAGGATGACTTTTCTATTAAAGACATTGCCGGCATCCTGGATAAAACGGAAAGCGCCGTCAAGATGAAAATCAAACGGGCTAAGAACAAGGCCCAAGAGATCAAGAAAAAACGATTTTAGGAGGTTGAATAAACATGGCGGACAACAACTTTAAAGAACTGATGCGGGAAGACGAAGAACATTTTCTTCGGGTCCATGACGACAATGTTCGGCAGGAGATTTCCCGGCGTATGCAGTTCTTTCGTCTGGTCGGTGAACTGGTGGAGATGTATTTACCGCGCCCGATGGACGTGCTGGTCATGGCCATGAGTGATCAGGAAGCTCCCGAGACCGGAATGGAGACCGATCAGTCCTCCCCTCCGGATGAAAGCCCGTCCGAAAGGCCGGATGACAAAGCATAAGCCAAATCCCATTCAGTAAAAAAACATTGGCAATGATCTACTTACTGGACCTCAATGTCCTTGGCATCGTTGAAGAAATGCTCCGCAACTTTGCGGCGATCGTTCCCAACTTACTGGGCGCCCTGGCCGTACTAATCATCGGGTACCTGATCTCCAGAATACTGGCCAAACTTCTCCGGCGCGTCCTGCGCACGATCGGCGCCGATCGCCTGGCCGAAAAAATCAACCAAATCGACTTTGTCCGGAAGTCTAAAATACAGCTGGTTCCCAGCGTTGTCCTCTCTAAAATCATCTACTACTTCCTGCTCTTCCTGTTCATCGCCGGCGCGATCGACGTCCTGGGAATGCCCGCCATTTCCGGGCTTATGAACGACTTTCTCAACTATATCCCCTACCTGCTCTCCGCCCTTTTGGTCTTTGTGGCGGGCATCTTGTTGGCCGACTTTTTACGGGGCATCGTGCACAGTGCCTGCAAATCATTGGGCATTCCGGCGGGTAACCTCATCGCCAACTTTCTTTTTTACTTTATCTTCCTCAATGTGGTGATGATCACGCTCGAACAGGCCCAAATTAACACCAATTTCATTCAGGATAATATCTCCATCATCCTGGCGGGCATCGTGCTGGCTTTCGCCCTGGGCTACGGCTACGCCTCCCGCCCGCTCGTCGCCAATTTACTGTCCAGCTACTACAATAAAAACCGGGTCCGGGTTGGTGATTTTATTAGCCTGGACGGCATCAGCGGGGAGATCATCGCCAAAGACAACACCAGCTTAACCGTCCAATCGGATAACGATAAAACGATTATCGTCCCCTTCGGAAAACTCGCCTCGGAACACTACGAATTGAAGCGGAAGAAGGAATAGCCCACATCTGGTTTTCGATTGGACACTTCCCACTATGAATAAGCCCTGGTCTTTCTGACCACCTGCTCTTACTATGCCGATTTTTTCATTTAAAATGCGTGTAATACCATGGTAAAACCATTACCCTTCTTGATCATTTTGTTGTGGGCATTCGCAGGCGCCTCCCTGCACGCCCAGGAAACCGACACGGCCACTACGCCGAAATATTGGGAAACCACGTTCGGCTTCGGTCTGGATGTATCGGAACTCTTTCAACTCAACCCCAAACAGGGGGCCGGACAAAACCGCATCGGCATCGGAGGCGCCATTACTTTTGCCGCCAATTACCAGAAAAACCGCTTCGAAATCGAAAACCTGGCCTCCTGGCAATTCGGGATCCAAAAACTTGGCTTTGGCACCATTCCCGGCCTGGGAGAAGACGTAGGCGTGCCCTTTCAGAAATCGATCGATGAATTGCGCCTAACCTCCAAATCGGGGTACCGGATCAGAGCGGAAAATCCCAAACTTTTCCTCTCGAGTAACTTTACTTTTTTCAGCCAACTGGCGCCCTCCTACCCGGGCCCCGACGAATACCCCGGCAACCTGCTGAAAAACGTAGCCGACACCATCACCAATTCCCAGTTTTTTTCACCCGCTACGATTACCTTCTCCGTGGGTATCGAATACAAACCCTCCCCTCAGTTGTCCTTCTTTTATTCGCCCATAGGCGCAAAACTGATCACCGTAAGCGACGACGCCATCGCCGCCCTCGGCGTACACGGCAACCCGGTAACCCGAAATGAGCAGGGAGAAGTCATCGCCTTCGAAAATACCGACGCCCAAATGGGGTCCCTGCTCCGCACCGACTACCAAAAAAAATTCTGGGAAGAACGGGCCAGCCTCAAGTCTACCCTACTCCTCTATTCCAACTACCTGAATAACCCACAGAATATCGACGTCGACTGGAATAATGAGTTTGCGGTAACCCTAATCCAAAACTTGCAAGCCTCACTGCTCGTTAATGTATTTTACGACGACGACGTGCTAGTGCAAATCACCGACCTCGACGCCCCTAACGGCGTAAGCGGGGTCGGTAAAAGGGTGAGCATCACGCAACAGTTGCTCCTGAAATACAGTGTGGAATTCTAACTGAACAGGGTTGCCCATGACACCTTCCCGGCGGGCCGGAGGGAGTGCTGCATTAGTTTGATCTTTCTTGTAAATTTGACTGGAATGGATAGAATAAATGAGATGACCAAGATGAACGAGACGGTCGAACTACGTAACGGGGATTGGGTAAACAGCCAAAATTCGATGGCTTGGATGATGCGGTCTTTTCGATCTCCGGTAGACTGGGGGCTTGCCTAAGGCTTAGTTGTACGTGCTATTTTTTTATTAATGGAGGGATCGATTCGTATCCGCGCTTAACACCATCATACATGGCAGAAAAAAAACTCTTCTTACTCGATGGTCACGCCCTGGTTTACCGGGCTCATTTTGCATTCATCAACCGGCCTTTGGTCAACTCCAAAGGCATGAACACCTCGGCGGTGTCGGGATTTACTCGCACCCTCTGGGACTTGTTGAAAAACCAGGATCCCACCCACATCGCCGTAGCCTTCGACCCGGAAGAGCCCACCTTCCGCCACGATATGTTTGAAGACTATAAGGCTCACCGGGAAGAGCAACCCGAGGATATTGCGATCGCCATTCCCTACATTAAAAAAATTCTGCACGCCTTCGACATCCCCATCGTCACGGTAGCTGGATACGAGGCCGATGACGTCATCGGCACCCTGGCCAAACAGGCCGAAAAGGAGGGATATACCGTATATATGGTCACCCCCGATAAAGATTTCTGCCAGTTGGTTGACGAAAACATCTACCTCTACAAGCCTTCCCGCCAGGGTAACGGGGTAGAAATATGGGGCATCGAAGAAGTCCTCGACAAGTGGGGTGTCAAAAGAGTGGAACAGGTCATCGACATCCTGGC
>CAYWHT010000484.1:0-3861 GCA_964458135.1 uncultured Saprospiraceae bacterium
GCTTGTACCTCCACGGCAACCCGCTTTCCAAAATACCGGAGGAAGTCATCGGCCGGGAAGAGTATCATAATGCGGTGGATGAGGCAAGAAGTTATCTGGCATCTATCGAACGGAGCGGCGGCCGGACGGAATATTTGCACCAGGCCAAAATGGTGCTGGTCGGAAACGGTATGGTCGGAAAAACGTCGATTCGGATCAGATTACTGGATAAAGACGCTCCGCTCCCTACTCCCAAGAACCGAACCCAGGGCTTGGATTTGGTAACCTATCCGGTAAATTTAGAGCCCTCCGTAACCAATTTACCCGAGCCTATCAACTTCAACCTGAATATCTGGGATTTTGGCGGACAGGGTATTTACCGGGAAATTCAACAGCTTTTTTGCAGCCGCAAGACGCTTTATCTCTTTGTCACCTCGACTGACGATATCCCTACCAAAGAAGACTACATTGGGTATGAGTATTGGCTTTCCATGATTAACGCCTTTAGCTACGATAAAGACAGCGAACAATACAGCCCGGTTATCCATGTCGTCAATAAAATCGATCAGGAAGAGGCCTTGGTCAACCAACTGGAGCTCCAGGAAAAATTCCCGAACGTCAAGCATTTCGAAAAGGTCAGTTGTAAAACTCTTGAGAATTTTGAAAAACTGGAAACGCTCATTCGCAAAGTCATCCCCGAGGTAAACCCCGACGTGTTTACCGACTCCTATTCCCCCGACTGGATAGCGGTAAAATCGGAACTCGAAGCCATGCGGGAGCAACACCACATCGACTACCAAGGTTATCTTTCCCGGTGCCGGTCCCATAACATGAGCGAAAACGAAGCCAAAAACTGGCTGGTCATACTGCACCGTATTGGTTCCATTATCTATTTCGAGGACGAGGTGCTAAAGGACTGGATCATTCTGGACCCCAACTGGGTGAAGAACGCCCTATTCCAAATGCTGGACAGCGAGCACATTGTGGAGGGTAAATTGCTGCCCAAGGACTTGCCCGCCATTTGGGATAAATACTACGAGGGGGATCAGGAAAAAGCCTACAGCAAATCGGAGCGGAAAAAGTTATTTGCTCTGATGCAACAGGAGGCCTACGAGCTCTGCTACGAGCAACAAGACCTGCGGGGCAATCCCGAATACATCGTCCCCGCCCGTTTGCCGGAGGAGGAAATTCCGCTTCCCGATAACCTGGGATCTCCCCATTTCGAGTTACGCTTTCATTATGAGCCCTTCATTCCGGCCGGTACGGTCAATAAACTGATCGTCCGGCTAAAAGATTTGATTTTTAAAGGGGAATACCGCTGGAAAAATAACGTATTGCTGCACGAGCACGAGCACAACACCAACGCCTACGCCCATGTGTGGGAGGATTGGGAAAATCACAAGGTATACGTCAATTTGTACGGAGATTGGGTAGGTGCGTTATACCACCAAATCAAAATGGAATTGGAGGGTATTGTCAACCGCTTAAAGGATACCCGGTATATGCATTATCTGGAGTTTACGGTTTCGGCGAAACACAATGAGAAATGGGTGGCGGAGGATATGCTGAAAAACTTTAAGAGTGCGGAGCAGTATGCGTTTTTGTGGGAGGAGGAGTTCCGGCGACCGGAAATGAGAGCCAGACTACCGGAGGGTAGACGGCCAACTACTGGGGAAAGAAAGCCAAAGGCTTTTGTTTCTTATGCGCATAAAGTGGACGCCCGCTACATGAAGTTTTTCGTAGAAGGAATCCGGGCACAAAGCGAATGGGAAATTTTTGACGATCGCCTTATTTTAATTGGGGAAGATTGGCACCGACGGTTACAAAAAGAAATAGCCGAATGTGACTTTGCGATATTTTTACTAAGCCCGTATTTTTTTAAATCGAAGTACATTCAAAAAAATGAATTCCAAAACTTTGTTGAAAATAAAGTGGCAAAGGGCTTTCCATTTTTTTCAGTGTTGCTCACGGATTGTGACTACTCAAATTGGCAACAAATTACTAAACGCCAAATCTTCGTAGCGCACGGCCAAGACTACGACCTCGCTAAAGGTTATCGCGATCAACAAATTTCATTTGACCGATTGGCCCGCTTTGACCGGGATGGAGAATTGATCCCAAATCCTAATTTAAATACTTTTTGCAAAAATTTTGTGAAGGATGTGAATCGGGCATTGGAAGCTAAACACGCTGAAAAATAGCCCTATGCCCAACCCCAGTAAAAAAGAAAACCGGAAAAAAGAATTTCTCCCGGAAATGATCCGAATCCAAGGCGGCACCTTCCAAATGGGTAGTAATGATAGCAAGTGGGAACAACCCATCCACCCGGTGACCGTACCCGATTTTTACCTCGGGAAATACCCCGTCACCAATGCGCAGTTTGCGGCTTTTTTGCAGGATTATGGGAATGATCGGGTGAAGGAGGGGGAGTACGCCGGCCGAGAAATAATTGACCCATTCCGATGGGGCTTGCAAAATATCAACGATCAATGGCAGCCGGCTACAGGCTTTGAAAACCATCCAATAGTGGCGGTATCCTGGTACGGGGCGGTGGAATATTGCAAATGGTTAAGTGCGCAAACGGCGCAACCGTATCGCCTGCCGAGTGAAGCGGAATGGGAGTTTGCGGCGCGGGGTGGAAACGCCGGGCTCAATTTTCGCTACGCGGGGGGAAATAAGCTCAAAGAAGTCGGCTGGTACGAAAAAAATAGCCACGTTGAAACCAAGCCGGTGGGCCTCAAGCTCCCCAATGAGCTGGAGCTTTACGATATGAGCGGTAATGTCTGGGAGTGGTGCGCCGATCATTGGCGCGAAAACTACGACGGCGCGCCTCAAGACGGCAGCGCCTGGACGGAAGGCGGCGATGCGGATCGCCGCGTGGTTCGTGGCGGGTCGTGGGGCGACGATGATGACTACTGCCGCGTATCGGTCCGCTACTGGTACTTCACCCTTGGCAGGTACTACATTATTGGGTTTCGTTTGGCCCGGTACTAACCCTTTATCTCTTTTACCCTTTTACCCTTTGAAGGTCTGGTTGGGTTACGGCCGCAGGCCGTCGAAATTTTTTTAAAAATCCAGTCATAGCAAGCTTTTTACAAAAAATCACAAAAACCCATATTTTACTAAAGTCCGAACCTTTTTCTGCTTACCAACCCGAAAAACTGCTACCAATGGACGCCCTTGCCCAACAACTCGAACAAGCCTTTGGCGTAACTTTCCAGCCGCAACCCACTATTACCGCGCTCCGCCAGTTTCATGCGAATAATGCGTATTGCCTTGATGGAGAGGAGGAACTGATCGGCTTGTGCGCCTGTGAGAACAGCTTTACGGAAGTGACGATTCCCAAAGCCTTACTCGCCAACCTGGAGTACCTCAATTTAAGCGATAATGAATCCCTAAAAGCGCTCACCTTAGAGGGTCCCATGCCCCGACTACAACACCTGGATCTGAGCGATTCCAAATTGCAGGCCTTGCACCTGCCCGCGGGCCTGGGGCAATTGCGGTGGCTGGACGTCAGTCGCAATCATTTGCGGGAAATTACCTTTGCCGGAGATCTACCCGAACTCTGGTACCTGGATCTGGTGAACAACCAACTGACCCAACTCCAATTGGGCGCGCGCAAGCTGCTCTACCTCTACCTCAACAACAACCAACTGGAGCAATTGACCTTCTCCAGAATACCCACCCAGCTCCAGATGCTGCAACTCAAAAACAATAAGCTGGAAAGCATACCCGACCACTTCCTGGATTTGGAAAACTTGCAGCGCTTGAACCTCCACGGCAACCCGCTTTACTAAAAACCGGAGGAAGTAATCGGCCGGGAAGAGGATCATAATGCGGTGGATGAGGCAAGAAGTTATCTGGCATCTATCGAACGGAGCG
>CAYWHT010000485.1:0-3859 GCA_964458135.1 uncultured Saprospiraceae bacterium
ACGAGGACGGCCAGGAATGGCGCCGCGTAATAGATCAATTCATGCATCATCCGGGCCAGGATTCCATTCAACGGGCGATTGGCATTACCCGCTAATAGCTACCATCAATCCCGCTTCCGCGAGAAAACCAACTTAAAATTCAACTTCCCGCTATCTTCCTCAATGGCGCGCAGCAGTACGGAAAGGCCGCGCGGTCCGTCTTCCAGGTCTTCGAGCGATTCGACGTTAAAATCCCGTTTGAAGATGTTGGTGATGGGGACTTCGAAGAGCAGGTCGGTATGGCCGCCCGGGCCGAGGCAGTAGGTGCCTTCGACGCCGAAGGTGAAAGCGCTGGAGAGGACGTAGAAATGGTCGACATAGAGATCCTGCCCTTCCAGCCGGAAGCGGTTTTCGAGGGTGGCGAAGCGGATATCCTCCATATCGCGGTTTTTGAAGAGGAAGCCGTTGAGGTTCATAAGGGCGGGCAGGCGGATGAGCTCGCCGTCTTCGACTTTGATGTCGAAATTGCCGGCCAGGGAGGAGGGCGTCAGCTCGTAGGCCGAATTGGCGGTGGCTTTGAAGTCGATATCGGCGGTGAGGGCGCCTTTTATATTGTCGGCCGTCAGGTCGGATTGTCCGAAATTGTCGAAGGCGCGGAAGATCTGGTCGATTTCCGTCTGCCGGAAGTCGGCCTCAATATTGATGCGGGGCGCATCCTGGGCGATGTTGCTGATTTCCCCGTCGAGCAAAAAGGCGCCGTCGGCCAGCCGCATGCGGGCGCTGTCGAATTGTACCCGGTCGGGCATCATCTTCAGGTCTCCCCGAACGTCGAAGGCCCGAAATTGGCGGAAGCTGATTTTGTCGAAATCGATTTCCAGATCTGCGGCGATATTGTTCAGGGCGGCATTGACGGTGGAGGCTACGGAATTGTCCATCGGGGCCTTCGCCGGGCGGGGCAGATTACGGGGCACCTTAAAGGGAAAGAAGTCGAAATGGCTGGACTTTAGTTTCAGGGAGGCGTTAAGCGTGCGGTCCGGCAGGAACAGGAAGGGCATGAACTCGTAGAATACTCCCTCGACGCGCAGTGGGTTGCCATTGAGCATAAAATTGGCCGAACTGATGCGCAAGTCCTTTTCATCGAATTCAAACTTTCCGGATAATTTCCGAAACTGATAATCCCGGGGCTGGTAATTGAGGGCGCCGTTTTGAATGGTGGCGGCGCCTTCAAACCGGGCTTTTAGCAGTGCATTCTCCGGATCGAAGTGATTGTGGGGTTGCCCGCGGTAGTGAAAATCCAGTTTAAACAGGCCGCTTTTAAAGCGGAACTGATCCGGTGAGAACAGCCGGTTGAGCTCGATGAGCGGCATCTCTACCTCGCCGTCCAACTCGAAGATGGGGTCCCGGAGATTCCAGACCATCATGTCGGCCTCGAAAGGCGCATCGCCGTAGATTTTCGCCCGGAATTGCTCGAAGTGTACGCAGCCGCCGCGGTGATCGCTCTGCTCGCAGGCCTCGCGGATCCGGCTTTTGAAAGCTACGTCGGTCATGTCAAAATCCTGGTAGCGCAGTTCTTCGGCTTGTACGCTTAGTTGGCCTTCCAGTTTGGCGATAAGTGCGCTGACGGTTTGGCTGATGGGGGCGACGCTTTTCTCCGCCCGGGGCTTAGGCCGTTGCCTTTCGAGCTCGAAGCGGTTGAGGTCGAGTAGAGGGGTGGTAATTTGCAGGGCGGCCACCAGCTTTGGATTGGGGTCAAACAGAAAGGGCATAAATCGTTTGATGGCGCCCTCAACGCGCAATTCGTTCTGATTGAGGGTGGTCCATAAGCTGTCCAGGAAAAGGTCGCGTCGATCAAAATGGAGATCGCCATGGAGTTGTTCTACGCGGTAATTGTCGGGCAGGTACAGGGCCGCGGCGTCCCGGATTTTTACGGCCCCTTCCATCTTGGCATTCAATGCGGCCTTTTCCAGGTCGAAGTAATCGTTGAGCCTGCCTTGATAGTCAAGTTGGAGGGTAAGTTTACCCCCTTCTAAACGCAGCTTATCGGCCGGAAGGAAGCGGTTAAGCTGGGAGAAGGGGGCTTCCAGATCGATGGCCATATCCACCAGCGGATCGTCCAAGTCGGTTACTTTCAGGCGGGCTTCCAGGGGGATGTCGTCGTAAATGCGGGCTTTGAGCCGGTCGATGACCAGGCATTCGCCCCGTCCGCCACCTTGCTGACGGCACTGGTTGAGCACCCGGAGGCGGAAATCCACCTGTGAGACGCCTAGCTTGCGGTATTCTAACCGTTCGCTGCGCACCCGCAAGCTAAGCGGCAGGGTTTCGGTGATGTTGCGCACCAAACCCGCTACGCGATCGCCCGCGGCTATCCTTTCCCGGCTCGTATCGCGCGGCGAGTTGGAAGCGAAGGTCGCATTGCCGGGCCCGCTAAAGAACTGATCGGCTTTCACTTGCCGGGCCCGTAGGTCGAAATAGGCCCACAGGCGGCTGTCTTTTTCAAAGAGGTAAGGGATGAGATCATTCAGCTTGCCGTTGAGGGTGTAGGGCTCCCCGGCCAGGGTGAAGCGGAAATCCTGCACGCGCAGGTCGGATTCATCAAATTCGATTTGGCTGTTGAGGCCGCGCAGGCGCAGGTTGTTGGGCAGGTAGGTGATGTCGGCATCCCGCAGGTTGGCCCGGCCGTTGAGTTGCATATGGAGCTTGCGGATGGTGCTGTCGACCAGGTCCTTGGGGCGGCCGGCAAAGTTGAAGGAAGCCTCCAGGGCGCCGCCGTTCACCCGGAATTGATCCGTGGGCAGGAACGGACGCAAATTGCTGAGCGCCACTTCGGTGCTGCCTTGCACTTCGATATCCGGATTCTACATGTCGTGGGCCCGGTAGGACATCGAGACCGGGATGGTGTCGAACAGCTTGCCGGCGAAATGCTCAAAAGTCAGGCAGTCGGTATGCGGGGTGATGACCTCCGCCGAGTCGCAATTGTTGAAGTAGCGGCCCTCAAAGGTTGCCTCCGTAAAGCGCAGGGTATTGGTGGCGAAGGTGGTGGCTTCGTTGTAAAAGTCGATCTTGATGGCCTGGGGGTGGTTGGGCTTAAGCTCACCTTCAAGGTGAAAATCCATGCGCAGGGGCTGATCCATAGAATAGGCGCCAAGCGCCCGTTTCAGGTTGGCGGCGAGCAATTCGCGGGTAGCGGCAAAAGGCAAAGCCGGATTGTGAATGTCCAGGGCCAAATAGCCGGGAGCGCCCGTGATCAAATAGCCTTCCAGGTCAAAGGGAATACCGTCGATGACCATCCGGGAAGGTTGGAGGTCGATCTTTTTGTCATCCTGGTTAAAGGCAATGTTCAAGTCCGCTTTGGCGGGTCGGTTTTCAAAGAAGGGGCCGTTTTTTTCCTTGAATACCAGCCCCCGCAATAGCCACCCCCCGGTGATGTGCAATTGATTATTTTTGGCGGTCTGTCTAAAATTGATCAGGGTTTCCTCCATGACGAAACGGTGGTATTTGCCGCGCAGGGAATCCGTTAGGTCAAAACTCAAATCTTCGATCCAAACCCGGTCGAGGGAAAATAGCGTATTGGAATCCCGCGATTCCTGGAAGAACATGCTGGAGTCGGTTTGCAAAAAGGCAGTGTTGGAATACCCGTCGCGGGAACGGAAAACCTTTAGGGCGGCCTCTTCGATAAATACCGATCTGACGACGAATTCCTTGCGCAACATCTTCCAGGGACGGAATAATACGTTGAGCCGCTTGACCCGGAGCAGGTCGTGTTGAATGGAATCTACGCGCGCCGGATCGCGGAGCCTCACATCCTCCAAGCTCAGCGACAAGAAAGGAAAATAATCCAGGTATTTGAATTGATAATGCGAAAAGGTGACTTCCGCGCCGA
>CAYWHT010000486.1:0-3335 GCA_964458135.1 uncultured Saprospiraceae bacterium
GAAAAAATAGCGGCGTCATATTTTCACAAATCCTGAGTTGTCAGACTATAATACCCGAGGTGCTAACAAATCCTGAATTGGCAGACTGTAATATAAACTGACAAAAATCACACCCTTTCTCTGACCATGGTCATGGCGAAATACCGGTAATCCGAATACATTAAAGTATGGGAACCTGTTTATTCAACAAATCGCCTGGATCATGATGATTTTCAAAAGCAATTACCGTTTACACATTTCCCAATGGGTGGCTTCCGCGCTCTTGGTGTTCTTGTTATTGGGATGCAGTGGCGAACGGAATCCTAACGCCTTTACCGCCCAGGTGGGGAATCGGGACTTTACCGCCGCCGCTACCGAAGTAGCGATGAAGGCGCCGATCTTACCGGCGGGCGGCCCCGTAGTGTGGGTTTGGACGCCGGATGGCTTTGCCCCCACGGGGCAAACGCTCGTTGACGCCTGGGGAAGCCTTGCCGGGCGCACCGAATACTTGCCGCTCGGCCATATACGAGCTGATGGCGGCCTCTACAAGTTGCGCCTGTCGAACGAAAGCGGGGAGTCGCAGTACATCGATCAGGCCCGCTTGATCGTGGTGGATCGGCCGTGTATTTGTGAGGCCTGGGTGAGTCCGAAGGGAAAATTCATCACCGCCTACACCCGGCATGCACCGCATTACGCTGCCGGCAACGAAGGCTTCTCGGTTCTGGAAGCCATTCGCGCCGCTGACGATCAATTTTACGATTTCAACGACCCGGAAACCGAACGCAACGTGCTGGAGCTGGAATTTCCCGTCAATGATGACGGCGAAGAATTTAACCTGCTGCTCCGCTTGCGCGGCGGCAAGGGATTAGATCTGCCGGCACGCCCCGGCAGTACGGAACCTTACGCTACCCAAAAGCCGCAGCACGACCTCTTCGTTTACCTGCAGGAGCAGGAGGGCGCGGATTGGCGCCTGATCGGACAATTGCCGCCCTACGGCAGCAAGTTCACGCGGGAAGTCGCCATACCGGCGCCTTTATCCGCAGATCGTCCCGAATCGATTCGCGTGCGTCTGGAAACCGGCTTCCGCCATTGGGAAGTTGATTACGTGTCGGCCGATTATTCCGAAGAGATTCCGGTTTACAGTGTGGAATTACCACCTTCAGCCGCACCCGGCCCTAACCAAGGCGACTATGCCGATAGCCTGCGCGCCAACGATTCGCAATATCTGGTGCAGAATAAGAAAGGCCACACCACCGAACTGTGGTTTCCGGCTCTGCCGATGCGCCCGGGCCACGAACGCAGTTTCTTCCTGCAGGTGAATGGGTACGTGGAGCAGGAGGTGGAGGTGTTGTACTGGTAATTGAATTGATTTGTTGGATTGCGAATGACGATCCGCGGGAGCGATAACCACCGTATTCATCTCATCCTTCGCCAAACCATAAAACCAAATTAGCGGGGGTCGGGAATCAATCAATGATTTCCCGGCTCCCGTTTTTTATTTTATCGATTTCCGCTTTTGCGGCGCCCCATCCGCTTGCGCGCCCGCTTGCGATTTTCGGCCAGGAGATCCTGGTACTTGACGAACTGTTCTTCGGTTAGGAGGGCTTCTACTTCGGTATCCCGTTCCTCAACCAGCGCCATAAGGGCTTCACGCATGGCTTGCCGATCGCCCGCATTTTCTTCCCGGGCGGTAACGACCTGGTCAAAAAAGTCGTTCTGGATTTCCGTAAAAGTGACGGCGGTGGTGCTGTCCAATTCGAGTTCTTCGATCATGGACTGTACGTGTTGCTGGTGGCGCTCCTTAGAGGAACCGCCGACCCCCTGGGCTTGTAAGTTAGTGGTGGTCAACAGGACGGCGAGCACCGGCAGAAGGGTGCTGAAAATGGCTTGTCGGTTCATGATGATAGAATTTGATGGTTATGGTTTTATTGCTTAGACTATCGAAAGGGAGAAAGTTTTGCCGGGGAGATGTTAGAGAAGTGTTAAGATGATGAGGAGGGGTGGGCCGAAAACTTGTGCGCGCAATTCCGCGGGCATGAAGCCCACTTTGGGCGTGTTCCAAGTTTAATTTTTAATGTTGCCCTCACAATCAAGAGGTTACGAATCAGATGATGCGGTTTCCGTAACAGGCTCCCCATTTTTCCGATAATTATTTCGACCTTTTACCCCAGCAATCGATGAATTTGCGGTTTGCGCCAAGGAAGAGGATTTGCGGTTTTCGATGGCGCAACCACTACCTTTACCCGGCCGACGCCGGAGGACGGGCGCGAACCACTAAATCCTCCACGCCTCCCGGCGCTGCGCTTTTAGCTTAGAGCTTTTAAATATGCGTACCCAAACATGCTCGACACCCTCACCTTCTGGCTCAACGGATTATCCACCACCTGGCAGGTGTTCATCTACGCTACGCTGACGGCTTTGGCGACCGGTTTGGGGGCTCTGCCTTTCTTTTTTTTCCGGAAGGTGACCGACGAGTGGATCAGTTACGGCGACGCCCTCGCCTCCGGTTTGATGCTTACGGCCAGTTTTCGCCTGATTACCGAGGGCTTGGAATACGATTTATGGAAACTGCTCTTCGGGCTGGCCGCCGGCACCGTATTGATTTGGTGGAGCCGGCGAAAGCTCGCCGGGCAGAATAATTTGGAGGTGGGGGATTTGGAGGGGGCCAACGCGCTCAAAGCGATGATGATCGTGGGCGTCATGACGGTGCACTCCTTCGCCGAAGGGGTGGGCGTGGGCGTTTCTTTCGGCGGGGGCAAAGACTTCGGAACCTTCATCTCTCTGGCCATCGCCATTCATAATATTCCGGAAGGGTTGGCCATCAGCCTGATCTTGGTGTCGCGGGGCATATCGGTATGGAAGAGCATGTTCTGGTCGGTCTTTTCCAGCTTGCCGCAGCCTATTTTGGCGGTGCCCAGCTTCCTGTTCGTCGAGACCTTCCGGCCCTTTCTTCCCTTCGGCCTGGGTTTTGCGGCCGGCGCCATGATTTGGATGGTGGTTTCGGAATTGCTGGTGGATGCTTTCGAAAACCTTTCCCAGGAGAAGGTGGCGGTGGCGACGGTTGTCGGGGTGGGCTTAATGGTTTTGCTGCAGGAAGTGATATAGTGAAGGTTGCCCGTCGAGACTATTCCAACAACTGAATCAGCTGATTCGCAACTCCTTGATTTGGGAGGGCGACATTCAACCTTAAGCCGGATTATGCATGGGTTCATCTACTGCGAAGCCAATGACGAAGAACCCATGCATAATCCGGGTTAAATTTGAGTCGACAATTAGCAATTTTTTGATTAGACAAGGTTACCCGACCGAACGGGCGGGTTTATCCGACCGAACGGGCGGGCGGAGTAAGCTATAGT
>CAYWHT010000486.1:3345-3849 GCA_964458135.1 uncultured Saprospiraceae bacterium
GTCGAACGCTATGCTCCTTCTTCGCGCCTTGCCTTTCGCCAAAATACCCCTCCCGAAACATCAAAGAACTTATTACACAGTGTACTAACGCCTCGCGCACTAAATGCAAGATAGTTTATTGATTTTCTATCTAAAATTAAAATTTTTGCACGAAGCAAACGCACCGCCTCATTTATCCCCCGCCGTGCTGACTTTTTGTGTACATTGAAATTCGAACGGCATGTAAGGCAATTCAGTTATCCGCCGGCGCAGCAAAGGGAATTTTTTGATGCGCCAAATTATTGTATTCATTGAACCAGCCACCAATAGCTATGACGCAAGCCAATCTCGAAAAGCTCATAATGCCGGGGGTTGAGGTGCAGTTGGAGGCGTTGATGTAAAGTCTGTCAACCCAAAATTTGTGAATGCTGACTTGGTTGGCTTTTGGAGTTATGGATATCCCGCAACGGATGATATAGTCTGACAACTCAGGATTTGTGAAAATATGACGCCGCTATTTTTTCG
>CAYWHT010000487.1:0-3821 GCA_964458135.1 uncultured Saprospiraceae bacterium
CGAAGCTAAAAAGAGCAAGTCAGAATTCACAAATTTTGGGTTGTCAGACTATATACAACCCACCCGGGCATTACTTCCAACTCTTTTCCGACTGGCCCGATGAGGTTGACGTCCTGGACACCCTCCAACCCGAAAGCGCCGATTTTATCCACTTGTTTTGTACCCATCTGGACGAAATGCAGGGGATGGCCTCCACCTACAAAGTAGCTCTTAAGAAGAATGGATCGATGTGGGTCAGCTGGCCGAAGGGAAAATCGAGCATTCCCACCGATCTAAAAAGGGACCTTATTCGCCCTTATTTACTCGATATCGGATTGGTAGACGTGAAGCGGGTTGAAATTTGTGTACCGGGTAAAAGATCGATAACGGATGAATGCCCCCCGCGCATCAAAAAAAAAAGCGGATTAAAGGCATGGCTCCGTGGCCTCTTTCCACATATAGATATGGCCTCTTAAGGCTTGCAATGTAAGTCTGCTTGGCCAAAGTCTTGACCGCCTCTACCGGTCGCCAAAGGAACCATTGAGCCTCCAGATAGAGCTATTCATCCCGGTAACAGGATTCCCTATCAGCCAATTCCGGACAATACCGCACATTTCCGGGTTTTTGGCGCATCCTTCAACGGTAGCTAGTAGTTAGTAGTGAGTAGTGGCCGTTACAACGCCAAGCGAGCTTAGAAATCATTGAAGAGCACACGCCCCGCAATTCCTGTCCGGCGGCACAGACGGGTTTACCCGGCCGAAGGATGAGGACGGGCACTAAACACTGACTACTATTCACCAAACCATGCAATACCAACTTTCCCTCATACTACTATTATTAACCAGCTGGACCACCCTCCTCGCCCAGCAAGGCCAACCCGCCTCCGAAATCACCGCCCGGGAGCGAGCAAGCGCGCGCGACCGCATCGAATTTCGCTCCAACGGCCTGACCGACAATTACGACCTCCAATACCACCGCCTGGAGTGGAACATCGACCCCAACGAATACTTCATCAGCGGAACGGTAACTTCCTATTTCCTATCCCGCGAAAATAACTTGCAGCGCATCTATTTCGACATGGATGACAAACTGGAGGTACTGGAAGTGCGCTACCGGGGCAATATCCTCCCCTACCAACACGATAAACAGGAAGACCTGCTGGCCATCGATTTCCCCTCAACCATCCCCAAAGGGCAGCTGGATTCGGTCAGCGTCACCTACGAGGGCCGGCCCACCCAGACCGGCTTCGGCTCCTTCACCCAGGGCAGCCACAATGGTGTACCCATCATCTGGACGCTTTCCGAGCCCTACGGCGCCAAAGACTGGTGGCCCTGTAAACAGGACCTCAACGACAAGATTGACTCTATCGATGTGCTGGTTGCCACGCCCGCTGCTTTCCGGGTGGCGAGTAACGGCCTGTTGGTCGACGAAATAAACCGGGGCAACGAAACCGTCTACCACTGGCGCCACCGCTACCCCATCCCCGCCTACCTCATCGCGGTAGCGGTGACCAATTATGCCGTGTACTCTGATTTTGTACCCCTCGAAGACGGCAGTTCCATCGAAGTGCTCAACTACGTCTATCCCGAAAATCTCAACTTTGCGCAGGCCCGCACGCCGCGCACCGTGCAGCTCATGCAGTTGTACAACGAGCTCTTCGGCCTCTACCCCTTCGCCGACGAAAAATACGGCCACGCCCAGTTCGGCTTCGGCGGCGGGATGGAACACCAGACGATGAGTTTTATGGGCGGCTTTTCCACCTCCCTGCAAGCCCACGAGGTAGCCCACCAGTGGTTTGGCGACAAAGTTACCGGCGGCAGTTGGCAGGATATCTGGATCCAGGAAGGCTTTGCCACCTATTCCGAGGGTCTGGCCTACGAAAACGGCATCGGCAACATCAACTTTACCGCCTGGCTCCGGGAAATGGTCGACTTTATTACCAGCGAACCCGGCGGCTCCTCTTTCGTCGATGATACCACCAGCATTTTTCGCATTTTCGATCGGCGGCTGACCTACGAGAAAGGAGCCATGATCGTACACATGCTGCGCTGGAAACTCGGCGACGAAGATTTCTTCCAAGGCGCCCGCAACTTCCTCAACGATCCGGAGCTGGCCTACGATTACGCCCGCACCCCGGATCTGCGACGCCACCTGGAACAGGCGAGCGGCCAGGATTTGGAAGCCTTTTTCTCCGATTGGGTTTACGGCCAAGGTTTTCCCTCCTACCGGGTTGACTGGGCGCAACAAGGACAAACTCTATTCCTGAACATCACCCAAAAGACTTCCCATCCCTCGGTCGACTTTTTTGCCATGCCGGTACCCTTGCAATTGCTGGGTCCCGATGGGCAGGACACTATCGTCGTATTAGATCACAACTTTTCCGGTCAGGATTTTCAGTTGAGCGTCCCCTTTCCAATCGAAACGATCCGCTTTGACCCCGAAGTCAAACTCATCTCCCGCGACAACCGAATCAACTTCAACATCAGTGTTTCCACCGAGGCGCCCGATGCCGGACGGCAACTATTGCTCTACCCCAACCCCACGGGTGACGTGCTGCGCATTGAAACGCCCGACGGCATGATTGCCGATGAAACCATCGAAATTTATACCCTCCAGGGGCAACTCGTACGCACTTATCAATCGGACAATGTGCTCGATATCAGCACTCTTTCCGCTGGTACTTATCTTCTGCGGGTAAAAATGGATGGAAGAATGGTGGCGAGGAAGTTTGTGAAGCGGTAGGCAGAGAAGGAAGTTTGAGGCTGAGCTAGGAACGCCCAACCTCAAACTTGTTTATCTATCGGCCACTCTGCTGTTGTTGGCGGGCGGCCATCATGATTTTCTTCATGTAGGCTTCGTAGGTGGCGAACTGCTCATCGCTCAGCATGGCTTCGATTTCGCTGCGTTGTTGCTTGCGCAGTTCGATCATCTTTTCGCGCATCGCCTGCATGTCGCCCTGGTTGTTGGAGCGGGCGTTCATGCCTTTCTTGCGATACTTTTGCTGAATCGATTTGAACTCGTTCATTTCGGCATCGGACAAGCCCATTTCCGAGATCATGGTTTGGTAGAGTTCCTGGGGGCTTTTGCCTTCTTCGTTGGCCAATGTTTCCATCTCGCCACCGTCGGGCGTAAAGTCAAATGCGACCATATTCCGGCCATTGGCTTCGATTTTAGCCCGGATCTTTTCCATGTATTTACTGTAGGTCAAATACTGTTCGGGTTCGAGGAGGTTGCGCAGCTCATCGGTTTGCTGTTGTTGCAGCATGGCCAGCTTCTCCTGAAGCACCCCTACATCGTCAATGGTGAGGCGCGCCTTTTCCATTTTACTTTGGTACTTTTCCTTGACGGCCTTGAATCGGGTTTCCTTGTCGGTGGTCATATCCATCTCGTCCAGCATGACGGCATACAGCTCCTCGCTGGAACGGTCGTCGTTATCCATTTCCTGGGCCATCAATTGGGGGCTCAGGCTAAAACAAAAAATTGCAACCAGCAATGCGGTAATGCTATTGCGCTTGAGGGTTGTCTGTACCATAAATTTTTCTCGATTTTTGTTTTTATTCAGTTTCAATTTACACTACTACATCGCATACCCTCCCCCCGGTTGTTTAATGTTCTCCCCGGAGATTTTTGTTAATGGGGTTTTGACGGGGTACGGGGGTATGAACGTCTATTATTTGGAAAGGGGAGGAGTTGAGGGGGCTTACGTGGGATGGTTTGGGGGATGAATGGGCTTACGTAGGAAGATTTGGGGGTTGGGAAAGGTTGTTTTGGGGGTGATTGGACGGGGTGGAAAGGGGAGGAGTGGAGGAGTTGAGGAGTGGAGGGGGCTTACGTAGGAAGAT
>CAYWHT010000488.1:0-3818 GCA_964458135.1 uncultured Saprospiraceae bacterium
AATCAAAAAATTGCAATTTGGAGGCCAACTACTAAACCCGCAATGGGTTCAATATAAGAATTATACGATTACTACACCGAACACCGGCAGTTTGATCCGGCGTTAGAAGAATGTAACTTCGTTCCAAACCTTACACCCAAAATGCACTTCACCCTCCACCCTAAACCCGATACGCCATCTTACTGGTTTGTCTTGCAGGCCGATAACGGTAGAATACCACTGCGCAGCCCTCTATTTGCGGGGCGGCGAACGGCCATGGAAGCCGCCAAAAGCGCCATCCTCAGCCTGCGAGACGAACAGGTGGCCAATGCCGATTTTTTGATCGAAGACGAAAGCGGCATTGCCATCCGGCTGGATAGTAGCCATGAGATCGGTATCGCCCAAAGTAATTACTACACCTCGCCGGAGGCTATTCGTTCGGCTATCGATCAACTGCGGGCGGAAGCCGCCACGCAGGCGGAATTCGGAATCACCATAGAACCAAAATCCACCTACCGGCCACTCGAACGGGTGGCTTTGGAATCGCCGCAATACGATCGCTCTATCCTGCAAACCGGCCGGGAAGTCATCTATTCGCGTACGCTGCCCCATACGGTGCGCTTTCAACTCTCCCGGCTAGAAAAGGAAGGACGGTACTACTTTCTCTTCAAAGACGCCAACAACCTGAGCTTTCTTTTTAGCCCGGCCTTTACTTCCTCCGTAAGCCGGGATCGCCACCTGGGGCCGGTGGTCACCAGCGCGGCGCACCACTACCGCTATGAAAAGCGCCGCGATGGTGAAGCGTATTTTTTTATCCTCCAAACGCGCAACGGGGTAGAATTGGCGCGCAGCCGCAACTTTACCGATGAGCGGGAAATGGACCGCCTCATCGCGGGCTTTGCCCGGGAAGCTCCCTGGTGGGAGGAAGAACTACAGCGGGTTTATCTGCCGCGCAGGCGGAGCGGCATTCGCATTACTCCCTTCAATTCGGCTTATCCTTCCCGCAGCGGACTGGCGGGGTTCGAAACCTTCGAAAATACGGAGACGGGGCAACCGCGGTACTTTTTCCAACTGAACGATGCGGAAGGCAGGCCCTTACTGTTCAGTCACGCCTACGCCACCGATGCCGGGCGCGCCAATGGCATTCGCTCCGTCATTCGGAATCTACCGGTCGAGGAGCATTATCTCATTCGGAAAGAGGAAGAGGGGTATTATTTCCTGATCCTGGCCGGCAATCGACAGGAAATAGCCCGCAGCCGCTATTTCGATACCCGGGAAGCACTCGACCGGCAAGTAGAGTGGTTGGAGGCCGGCGCCCGGGAATGGGCCGCCACCTATCAGGTCGATCTGGAAAGCACTTATCTGAGGGCCGATACCGAGCGCTTTGCGCTGGTGCTGGAAGCGCCCGGCCGCCAAACAGCTCCCACCGGTAGAGCCCCCGTTAAGGATGGTAGCCGAAAGTCCGCCTGGTACTGGCCCGCCCTGGTCATCCTTCTGGCCGCCGCCTTACTTTGGGCGCTATTCGGCCGGAGCAATGCCGCCGCAGAACAGCAATCACCGGCGGTAGCGACGCCGGATACGGTTTTCGTCCGGGAATTCGCCCCGGAAGGATTTGCCGCTTACTACGCCGCGGAACCGTTATATCTGGATACCGCGATGACTCGGATACCGGAAGCAAGCACGGGGCAACGTGGTCCCGGCGCCGTCGCCTTCGGCTATTGGCTGGGAACCACGGAAGGCCGTTTTGCCAACTTCCTTAGCCAAGAGCAACCCGCCGTACCCCAAGCCTTTATTATGAATAAAGTCAAATTTCCGGAGGGGCGCGCCCAGCTCGACGATACAGCCGAAATTCAGGTGAAGCACGTATCCATCGTCCTGGAAAATTACCCCCAAACCGCCGTCGAAATCATCGGCTACGCCGGCCCGGAGGAGGAAAGCCCCAAAGCAGCCTCCGCGCTCGCCCGCGAGCGCGCCCGCAAGGTGTTCAACTTGTTGAAAAACATGGGGATATCTCCGAGCCGGATGTCCTTTGCGGGAGAAATCGCCGAAAGGCAAGAAAACGCGGAGAATAAGCCGGCTATGGACCGGCGGGTGGAATTGCGGGTGACTCGCTACACTCGTGAGGGGTGAGTTCCAGGATGAGAAAGTGCTGATAGGCGTAGCCCGTCAAGTCAGCATTCACAAATTTTAGGTGGGCAGACTATAATTCGATGAAAAGGCTTTTTGGCTAATGTTGGGGCAAAGCCCTCCAGTCAGACCCTGCACAACACCTCCGCCGCTGCTTCCAAAGTAGTTTCCTCTTTAGCAAAGCAAAGGCGAATGACGCGATCATCGCGATCGGAGCTGTAAAAGGCGGAAACGGGGATGGTGGCCACGCCTTTTTCCCGGATGAGCCATTGGGCGAATTCACTATCGGGCGCCTCGCTGATGGCGCGGTAATCGAAGAGTTGGAAGTAAGTGCCGTCGCAGGCCAGGGGGCGGAGGCGGGAGCCTTCCAGAGCCCGGAGCAGAAAGTCACGTTTGCGTTGGTAGAAATCAGGGAGCTGCAGGTATTCTTGAGGATCCTCCAAAAAGTCGGCCAGAGCGTATTGAATAGGGGTATTGACAGCGAACACATTGTATTGATGGATCTTGCGGAATTCGCGCATCAACGCGGGCGGCGCCACGCAGTAGCCGATTTTCCAACCGGTATTATGAAAAGTTTTGCCGAAGGAATAGGTGGCGATGGTGCGCGGGCGCAAGTTGCTGCGCCGGAGGGCGCTCTGGTGCTCCCGGCCATCGTAGATGAGGTGTTCATAAACTTCGTCGCTGAGCACTAAAATATCCGTATCCTTGATCAAATGCTCCAGGGCCTCCAAGTCGGAAGCTTCGAGCACCGCGCCCGTCGGATTGTGGGGAGTATTGATCACGATCATGCGGGTGCGCTCGTTGATCATTCCGGCTACTGCCTGCCAGTCGATCCGGTAGTTGGGGGCGGTCATTTCGTAGGCGCGCACCTTTCCCCCGCACAGCTCTACAACCGGACCGTAGGCATCGTAAGCCGGTTCGAAGAGGATAACCTCGTCCTCCTCCTGAACGAAAGCCGTAATTGCGGTAAAAATGGCCTGGGTCGCCCCCGCAGTAATGGTAATCCCTTCACCAGCATCAACTTGCGCGCCGTACAAGCGGTGGATTTTTTCGGCCAGTCGCTCCCGCAATGCGAGCAGTCCCGGCATGGGCGCGTATTGATTGCGCCCGGCCATCATGTGCCCATGCACCAGCTCAATCAGTCGCGCATTGGAAGGGAAATCGGGAAAACCCTGAGACAGGTTGATCGCTCGGTATTCCTTGGCCATGGCCGACATGACGGAGAAAATGGTGGTGCCTAAATCTGGCAACTTAACGGGAATATGGGGCGTAGTGACGGATTCGGCGGATGATGGCATGCTTGCTGTTTTTGGTCAGCGATAAGATAAGGAATAGCCCGGGAAAGTGAAAGGTTGAAGTTGAAAACACCTTTTGCCGGAAAAGTGAATAGTAGCTGCGATCTTTCGGGCGGCCTGTTGTTTATTCATAGCCGGCCTTTCCAGGTCTTCCGGGATTATCGTTCCGCCGAAGCCGGTAGTTATCGAAAACTGTAGGCGTTGCCCGCACCGCATCTTCTAACCACTACTGAGTACTACTGCTTCGGGAACTAAATACCGGATCGTTTTTGCGGCTTCTTTCGGCGATAGACTGCGCCAGCGCTCCCCGCCCGCCATAGTGCTTGCACGACGGTGGGTCGGTCAGGCAACTATGGGCTATCTTTGATTCAAGAGTTGCACCCCACTCTTGAATACGCGCCTTGTCTATCGCCAAAA
>CAYWHT010000489.1:0-2439 GCA_964458135.1 uncultured Saprospiraceae bacterium
AAAAAGATAGTAAGACCTACCGGCCCAGTCGATTGGATGCTTACCGAACAGGCTTATGAGTTACCCGAGATAAAGGTTAGGCAACCCGCAGTGGTTCGCAAGGGCGATACCCTGGTCTTTGATGTGAATCAGCTAAAAGAAGCCCCCGATGAAAATCTGGAGCAAGTACTGGCCCGCATACCGGGCATTACAGTAGAATCCAGCGGCCGGATCCTGTACCAGGATCTGCCGATTTCCAAATTTTACATCGAAGGGCTGGACTTGCTCCAGGGAAGCTATGCTCTGGCGACGCGCAACTTGAATGTAGAGGCTATACGCGATATCGAAATCCTGGAAGAACATCAACCCATCCGCGCGCTCGACTCTCTGGTGACGCCGCCGAATGCCGCCATCAATTTACGATTGAAGACGGGCATTGTTTTTACGGGAAAGGCCAGGAGCGGCGGCGGATATAGCCCGGCCTTATATTTGGGAGAAGGCAATATTTTTGGATTTCAAAAGCAACAACAATTTAACATCCTCGCCTCCGCTAATAATATTGGCGAACAACAGCGGAGTAACTTTCGGAATCTTTACGGTGAGCTTTCCCATGACATTGACCTGATAAGACCGGTTAAGATAATGCGGCCGATAGAGGCGCCGGCGCCAATGACTTTGGATAATCAGGAATATACGGCTGGCCTGAATTATTTGCGCCGCCTTTCCAAAGATGAGCAGTTCAAATTTCAGGCATTCGGCGCTACGGATCGCCTGCGGTTCAACGGCTCTCAACTCAGGGTGCTAAGAGATAACCAGCAATCGGTTACTTTTAATAATGAGCTGGAAGCCGATGAACGGATCCGTTTGTTGGAGGGAAGGTTAATGTACGAATTGAATAGCCCCAGCCAGTACACTAAAGTCTTGGTTACAGCGGAGGGGTCGGATACCCATACCGATGCCAATAATATCATCAATCAGATCGCATCAAAAGAGACGTTTATAGAAGACACTTACCGGCTGCGGGGGCGTTGGGAAAACATCTGGCGAAAAGGCGACAAGGCCTATCGGCTCTGGTCAAAATTCGACTATAAGGAAAAGCGTCTGAATCTTGATTTGCAGCCGCTCGATATCATTGTGGAGGCGGCAGAACCTGAAAGACTTCCCGAAGCACGGCAATCTGCACGACAACGGGAGTGGGAGTCTGATACGTATACCAGCTTACTGCTGAGGCGACAAGCGCTAAGTGGCCAATTTAAGACGGGTTTTATCTTTAGAAAGAGGAGATTAACCAGCACCCTCTCTTCTATCAACGAAAATGAATCGGTTTCCCTGGGCGCAGCCTTCGAAAATGAGATCGATTACACGGTTTGGGGGCCGTACCACGAACAGCATTATGAGTGGCGACGACCAAAGGGCGCGTGGAAACTTCATCTGCCTATTGCTATCCACCAGATTTACTTGCAGGACCGGCAGCAGGGAACTAGCCAAAACAGCAGCTTTCTACTTTTGGAACCACAACTGAAATACGTTCGCGATCTGGCGCCGAGCCAAATATTTATAACCCAACTCACTTACCGCCGGGCCTATGATCAGGAACAGCAGTTCTACAATAATTATCTTTTGCGCCGCAACCGCCAATTTGACCGACGCTTGTTCCGGGTGAATCGAAAGCGGGAGTTGGAGTTAAGCTTTCGATTCCAGGGCACCGATCATTTCAGTGGAGTGCACTATAATAGCTACCTCATCCTGGCGCGCACCCATAAGGATTGGCTGGCTACTTCCGTTTTCAATGCTTTAGGAGAGGCCTCCCTTTTAGTTGACACGGACAATATTCAGCATAGCCTGCGTTGGCGGAACCGATTGGAAATGGCGCCCTGGCTTGGGGTCCAACTAAATCTGGAAACGAACTATGGTCTAGTGCGACGTCCAGTCCAACTTAACAATCAGCAACTCTCACTGACCATGCAACAGGCCTGGATAGCTCCAAAGGTGTCCTACACTTTTACGAGTAATGTCATCAGCTGCCGGGCCCGCACCAATTATTACCATACAGATTTGATGGAAAATCCCGTCTGGCGTCAGCAATTAGAGTGGGTGTTTTTTCATCGATTCGGTGAAAGAGGGGGAGACATTCGCTTCAGCTATGATCAGTATTTCACCAAAATTGGACCGGAAACCGTCACCAATGATTTGTTTTCCCTTCAGTACAAAAATCAGCTTGCGTCCTGGAATCTGGAGTATAGCGTGCATTTGAATAACCTATTCCATGCGCCCTATTTTATTTCTTTTCTGCAAGAAGGCTTTACGGAAGAACTGAGCAATTTTCAACTGCGGCCCCGGCAATTCATCCTGGATTTGGCGTGGAAATTTTAAAGCCGACTCAGTCTGGATTGCTCACGGCACGGAGCTACTATCAGATTGCATCCTCAAGACCTTATTGCCCGAAGCATTAGGCCCAGC
>CAYWHT010000489.1:2449-3815 GCA_964458135.1 uncultured Saprospiraceae bacterium
GTTGAACGCCCCGCCTATTTAAAAATAAGCCTTTCTGCCAGTCCTTTCGGCCTTCGTACAAAAGTGCTACCAGGCTTACTTGCCGACAAACTTTTCCCTGGCTACAACTTGTTTTTTTAGTGCGGCTTTCTTATCTTAAATTGTGTTGTCTTAAAAATACCGCCCGGTAAGTTTTTAAGCTCAGCGTTCTAACCTGGACAACAGAATGGCGTCTGCAACAAAACTCGATTCGGAAAACTGGAATGGAGTTAGTGTAAGGCGTATGCTGTAAGGAGTTTCTTTCTCGTAAAATCGCTAAAGAAATAGACTTCGAGAGTAAATTATTGAAAGTGCCTGTGTAACGCTGGCTGTGAGCCGGGAGCGAGCGATTTATTCTTCCTCCTCGCTCAGCCTCCAAATCAGATTAGCATGCCCACTTCTTCTCCTCCCGCCAAGACGCGGCAACAAGTAGCTGTCGAGTACGGCGTTTGCGTGTCTACTCTTAAACGCTGGCTGAAAAAGCGCAATGTCGCCATCCCTGCCGGATTACTTTATCCCAAAGATCAACGCCGGATTTACGTTGCCTTGGGTAAGCCGAAATAGTGGCGGAGAAGGTGATATTGATCCTGGCTTGACCGGATTTTGTCTTACTCTAACCGGCTATGAAGAAATCTGAAAAAAACAACCGAAAGCCCTCCCTTCGCGCCAAGACGCGGCTGGAAGTGGCGGAGGAGTTCGGTATTAGTCGACGCACCCTAATGCGCAGACTGAAAGCGCTCAATATTCAAATTCCTCCCGGCAGAATCGTGCCCGCCGATTTGAAACGCATCTATCAGGCGCTAGGGGAGCCGCTTCACCGGGAGTAGGAAAAGCGATGAGCGTAGAAAGGGTTTTATGGCGGAAAAAATGCCCGATCGGAGATAAAAATGGGTTCATGTTTTAATGGGAAACAATGCTGGAACCAAATTCTGTTGTTGTCCAGGCACAAGTGACTGCGCAGCAGCTTGTTGCAATTTTGTTAGGCGCCGGATGAATCTAGAGCAAAAATATTGATTTCATGGCGAATTCGACTTGTCTGAAAGTTTTTTTGATCATTACTCCTTTTTTATAGTATGGCCACCCTGCTCTCCGGATAGGGCGCCGAGGCGAGAGTGAAGACATTCATCGATGAGCAAGGAAGGGAATTTCTGGAGTAACGGAAGCCTATCTTGAACCGTCAGAGTTAAATTAATGAAGGCTACAGTTAGCAGACCTTTTACGTATTTGTAGAAAAGCACTTGCAGTGTGATTTCATAAGGCCTGGTAATCAAATGTGGGCGATACTAGACTCGAACTAGTACACCGTGTAATAAGTAACTTTGCGCTTTGGCAGTGTCTTTTGGCGAAA
>CAYWHT010000490.1:0-3802 GCA_964458135.1 uncultured Saprospiraceae bacterium
AAATTGTTTTTCACAGCCCTTGGTTTTTGTCTTTGCCCAAGGACTCAAATTGCTTCATATTTGTAATGTGAACGATAGGAAATGATGGGCCAGATTAAAAGCGGTTGAAAGTTATCGCTTCCTAAATTTGAATATGTTCATGGGATTATATTTTGTAGTGGATAATTGTCCCGGATAACCCATTCGGGACAATGCTCACTTTTCCAAAGTATGCCCAAACCCAAATAAAAAAGGCGGACCGTAAAAGTCCACCTTCGGTAGAATGTTCATGGGATTATGTCGTCTGCGTTTTTCTGAGATTACAATCTGTTAGGTTAAACTTTTTTTTCCAAAGGCGAAGATAGGCAATTATTCTTCACAAGCAAATAACTAAGAGAAAATTTAAGAGCTTGTTTAAGGTTTACCCTTTGGCCTGCAAATGACTTCGTGCGCACCCGAATCGGGTCATTTCCGGCATCATAGGCAAACTCCCAATAAGCTCTAAGAGCTAGATTACTATTAATTTTGGATATGTTCATGGGATTATAATTAAGGAGTCGCGCTTTCGGGTGCGACTTTTTTTTTTGCGCCCCCTAAAAATAAATCTCCTGAGCTGCGCGGTAAGTATTGGCGTGCGCGTCAATGATGTGGGCGATGCGCTCCGAATACCCACCCCCCATACTCACCGCTACCGGCAGCTCGTTTTTCTTGCACAACTCCAGCACCATCCGGTCGCGCTCCCGGCACCCGGCAATACTAACGCCCAACCTTCCCAGTTTATCCGTCGATAAAATATCCACCCCCGAGAGGTAAAAGATGAAATCCGGCTCGGTGCGGTCAATCAGGCGGGGTAAAATCTCCCGCAGCGTTTTCAGGTAAGGGCCGTCTTCGGTGCCGTCGGGAAGCCCGACGTCCCAATCCGAAACTTCTTTACGTAAAGGGTAGTTCTTGGCGCCGTGCAGACTAAAGGTGAAAACGCGTTGTTCCCGCCGGAAAATCTGGGCCGTGCCATTGCCCTGGTGCACATCGAGATCGATAATCAGTATTTTTTTCGCCAGCTCCCGCCGCAACAAGTAATTGGCGGCAATGGCGATATCGTTGAGCAAACAGAAACCTTCTCCCTTGTAAGTAAAGGAATGGTGGGTGCCTCCGGCAATATTCAGCGCTACGCCGTACTCTCTGGCGTAGTGGGCGCACTGCACCGTACCGTTGGCAATGTGCGTGCCCCGCCGTACGAGCTTCTCCGACAACGGGAATCCGATCGCCCGGATTTCCTTGCGGCTCAGGCCGAGTTGTTTGAGTTTATTCCAGTAAGCGGCGTCGTGGGTCCAGAGGATGACCTCCTCGCTAAGTGGAGGGGGATGAAAAAAATTGTCATCCGTTACGGTGCCCTCGTAAAGCAATTGCTCTGGGAGCAGCTCGTACTTGAGCATGGGAAAGCGGTGGTTTTCCGGCAACTCGTATTTATAGATGGGAGAAAAGGCAATTTTTAGCATGAAAGTCCCCTTGATTTGGTCTTACCAATCCAAATAACATTTAGCGGATCGACTTGTTGAAATCATCAGCTGCTCCCGCCTTGCCTTTTGGATAACTGGCAAAAAACCTATTTTTGCAACTTCTTTGGCGGGCGTCGCCATTCCCGCATCCGGATCACTTTCAACAATCAATCGTCATGCAACTAACCGAACAGGAACAAATACGCCGTGAAAACCTGCAACATATCCGGGATTTGGGGTTTGATCCTTTTCCACCGGAAAATTACGAAATCAACGCCCATAGCACTGCAATCAAAACCCATTACGATGCGGAGGAAAACAACTACCAGGATGTCAGCCTGGCCGGCCGCATCATGATGGTTCGCGTCATGGGCAAGGCTTCTTTTGCCGAACTGCAAGACGGCGCGGGCCGCATTCAGATCTACCTGGCGCGCGACGAAATTTGCCCCGGCGACAACAAAGACCTCTACAACAAGCTCTTCAAAAAATATCTCGATATCGGTGATTTTGTCGGAGTCAAAGGGTTCGTCTTTATCACCCGCACCGGTGAAACTACCATCCACGTCAAAGAATTCAAGTTTCTCGGTAAATGTCTGCGCCCGTTGCCCATCGTCAAGACGAAGACCAACGAGGAAACCGGTGAGCTGGAAACCTACGACGCCTTTACCGACCCCAACCAACGGTACCGGCAGCGTTCGGTCGACCTGGTGGTCAACCCGCATGTTCGCGACATTTTCTACAAGCGCAGCCGCCTGATCTCCTCCATGCGCCGTTACTTCGATGAGCAGGGTTGGCTGGAAGTGGAAACGCCCATCCTGCAGCCCATTCACGGCGGCGCCGCCGCCCGCCCTTTTAAAACGCACCACAATACCCTGGACATGCCGCTCTACCTGCGCATCGCCAACGAGCTTTACCTCAAACGGCTGATCGTCGGCGGGTTGGAAGGCGTGTACGAGATCGGCAAGATGTTCCGCAATGAAGGCATGGACCGCACCCACAATCCCGAATTTACCGCCATGGAAATTTACGTGGCCTATAAAGACTACCACTGGATGATGGAGATGGTGGAGCAACTGCTCGAGCGCATCACCCGGGAAGTGACGGGCGACACCAAGGTAGAGTACCAAGGGCGGCTCATCGATTTCAAGGGGCCCTACGAGCGCCTGACGATGTACGAAGCCATTAAAAAGCACACGGGCTACGATATTTCCGGGATGGAGGAAGCACCGATTCGCGAACTATGCGATCAACTAGGGCTCGAACTAGAGGATAGCATGGGCAAGGGCAAACTGATCGATGAGCTCTTTAGCGAGCGGGTCGAGCACCACCTCATCCAACCCACCTACATTACCGATTATCCCATCGAGATGACCCCCCTGGCCAAGCGGCACCGCACCCACGAGGGGCTGGTCGAACGCTTCGAGCTGTTTGTCAACGGTAAGGAAATCGCCAACGCCTACACCGAACTCAACGACCCTGTCGAGCAGCGCGAACGCTTCGAAGAACAACTGCGACTCGCCGAACGCGGCGACGAAGAAGCCATGGCCCTCGATAACGATTTCATGCGGGCCCTCGAATACGGCATGCCTCCCACCTCCGGCCTCGGTATCGGCATCGACCGCCTGGTGATGATCCTGACCGGGCAACACTCAATTCAGGAGGTGCTGTTCTTCCCGCAGATGCGACCGGAGTAGGAGTAGTTGGTAGGGAGTAGTTGATAAGGGCTTCGTAGCTGTACCAACTACTCCCTACCCACTACCAATCAACTACCTCGTCTCCGTTCCAAAACCCGGTGAAACTTCAACAAATGATCCGGATCCGCCTCATTGTAGAGGCAAAGCACGAGTATTCTCCGCTTGCGCCGGTCGATGGGAAAGAGGATCTTGACGGGATTGTGCACGTAACCGTTATCTTCAAACATCAAGATCTGGCGGTTGCGCGTGGGCAGGCGGAAGAGCTTGAGCTCTTCGGCATTGCGGGGCAGGGGCACGTTACCGTAGCCTTCCTCGCGCAAAAACTGGCGAACCATTTCGTAGGTCTGCTCCAGGTTGGTGCCCGAGAAGGTGGTGCGGTATTCGTAACCGTCACTGCTGCCGCCCAAATAATCCGACCCCGCCGGGGGGAAATTGTCGCGCATGGCCATGATGTACCTACTTTGTTTGCGCCGCCATCCACAAATTTAACCAAGCTGCCAAAAAATTAGGGCCCCGCGCCCAAAAACCTCCCAAAGATAGAAGGAGTTGGCAAAAAAGCCACTGGGGCCCACGCTTAACGATGAGAGATTAATAAGTGTCGTGTTTAGATAGGCTAGTACACTGTGTAATAAG
>CAYWHT010000491.1:0-3792 GCA_964458135.1 uncultured Saprospiraceae bacterium
ATTTTAACGCATAATTTCCCGGATCAGCGAATCATCATTATTGAGCGATTTAAATAACCGCATGCGGAAACGCCCTTGCTTGTTAACCAGTGTTTGCGCCATCTTATCAATGGCCACCATGGAAAGGACGGTTTGGATGTAGGCTTCGATCAGGTCATCGAGGCCGATGCCTAATTTATTGAAATCCCGGCGGTCCATAAGTAATAATCTTTTGGTATCGCTACCCCAGCTTCCGTCTTCATTTTTAATGGATAAGTTGGTGCCCAGCATGTCCCAGGATTCGCTGCCGGCTACGATTTCGTCTTCCAGGGGGTCTTTAGCCCGGCGCGCGTATACGCAAAGCGGCTTGATGCCGCCCGCTCCGGCGCTCACCATCATCCGGAGATCCGCCACGTAGGTTTTGCCCTTAGCGCTGGGAATGGTGCCCACGTGGTACAGCCTTCCGGCGGAACTGACGGAACTCCATTGGTAATTGCCGATCAGGCTCTGGATGATGAAGCGATCGTAGGGAAAGGCCATCTCCATAAATTGGTCCAACTCCTCTTGGTTGACGAGGGTGAACACCCCCTGGCCGGCATTGCTGTAGGGTACTTTGACTACCGCCTGGCCGCCCAACTTTTTAACCCAGATGGGGATTTCCGCCTTACTGACGTCCCAGATGGTTTCCGGGATGTTGATTTTGAGGCCCGAGCCGGCGATCTCGGCATTGAAGATATCGTAGGCTTTGGCCGCCACCATTTTGTTACGGCCACCCGCCAGACAGGCTACGATGGGATTGAGGATGCGGGTTTTGGTGTTGAGGGGCAAGCGCGTCCAGGGGCGTTGCGTAACGTAGCGAAAGGCGGCCCGGATCGGACGCCAGCCGCCATCCGCATCGCGAACTTCCATGACGCCCTCGTCAAAGCGCACCGGGGGATCCGTATCGTTATAGTAGAAGGGAACGTAATAGACGGGCTCCTTCATCACATCGGCAATGACGCAAGCGTAACCCGAAGCCTCCATCGGGTTCTTATCGTAAACAACCGCCAACCTACCTTTGACCGCGCCCCCGCGCCGCCGCAGCAAAGGCTTGAAGGTGCGCTCGATCAACCAGCGGTAGCTGCCCTGTTCCTGGTTATCATCCAGCAGGGGCATAGACTTTTGCCCGCTCGGGCAGGAATTGTTTTCGATGACCACCATTTGGCGCTTTCCCCCCGCCGAAGTCACGTTGAGTAGATCGGCGCCGGCCCAGCGGAAATATTTGCAATCGTAATCCAGCCATTCCTTTAGCGCCTGGGCGTCCACCATGGGATGTAGGTGGCAATACCGGTTGATTACGCGAGACTGCTCCAGGTTGAGAAAGAAATTGATCATGGGGTGGATGGTCGCGTTCAGGGCTTTGGCGTACCAGTGATTGTGCGCTTCGAAATCACCGGGCTGTACGATTGTAGCTGAGTGCATAGGGCCGGTTAGAATTGTGGTCATAAATCGGGATTCGGAATGTATGAATTTTTTTAATAACCGGTGCTAAATAACAGCTGGAGGTTGAAGCAATTCTGTAGTTGATGCCGGCGCTAAAAGAAGGAACGCTCGTCTTTCAACCAGCCGGTTAGGCTGAAACGCTCCCGGCGCGCGCTCAGTACTTCGTGTTCGAGTAAATCGCTGCGAAAGACCACCAAGCGACCGCCGATCGGAAGGATTTCATGGGGCTTTTCGACACCGTCATCATCACTTAGGTACAGACGCAATTGCCCGCCGTCTTCGCCTTGCCAATGCTCGTTGAGGTAACAGATAACCGAAAGCTTGCGGGCCGTAGACCCCCGGAATACATCTAGATGGCGACGGTAAAAAGCACCCTCGGGATAAATGGCGAAATGAATCTCGCGATCGCGAATGCCTAACAATAATTCGCGGTTAAGATAGGCCGTCAAACCGTCGAGATAATCCATGAGAAAGGCGGCTTCGGCGGGAAGGTTTTCCCGATTTACCCATTGGATAAAATCGCCGCGCACCGACTGCTTACGCTGGTAATCTTGTTGCCGCCCCAGCCCGGCCCGCCGAAAACTGCCTCCGGCAAAGGATGAGCGGGCAGTGTCGCGGAGGATCCTGGTTTCCTCCTCCGTAAAGAATTTATCGATCACAGCAAAGCCTTTTCCGGCAATTCCAGAGGCGATGCGCTCGTAAACCGGCGCCAACCGCTCAACCCCTAAAGTCATATCTTTTTTCTAACAAAGAACCGCCGCAATTCTGAAGAAAACCTGTGTTTGACATTCAGGATTTATTCATTCCTTTGCAGGAAACGCTAACCCAAGAACCATGAAATTACTCCTCATCGAAGACGACGCCAGCGTGCGCGATATGATGCTCAAATACCTCAAGCGGGAGGGGTACGTATGCGAGCAGGCGGAATCCTACAAGGAAGGCTTTAAAAAAATCAACAATTACGAATACGATTGCGCCCTCGTCGACTTGAACCTTCCCGGTGGAGACGGCATGAAACTGGTGCGCATGCTCCGCGAAGAAAACCCCGACATGGGCATTGTGATCACTTCCGCCCGCGATAGTACCGAAGACAAGATTGCCGGACTGGAAACCGGAGCCGACGATTACCTAAGCAAACCGTTTAATCTCTCGGAGCTGAACGCCCGCATCAAAGCCGTCATGAGGCGTAAAGGCGAAGCCTACCGCCGCGAGATGCAGTATGGCCCCCTGACCATCCGCCTGGAAGAACGCACCGTGCTCGCTGACGGGCGCCCCATCTCGCTAACCAAAAAAGAGTTCGACATTCTCGTCTACCTGGCCCGCAACAAAAACCGCGTAGTCACCAAAGACAGCATCGCCGAGCACTTGTGGGGCGACTACATGGACGAGGCCGCCTCCTTTGACTTTATCTACGCCCACGTCAAAAACCTGCGCAAAAAATTGGCCGAGCACGGCTGCGGGGATTTGTTGAAGACGATTTACGGAATTGGGTATAAATTTGTGAGTGGTTGAATGGAGTATAGCGTAGCGGGGGGACCATCGTGGCGATTACTGACTAAAAGCCTGCTAATCAACAACTCGGACGAAGTCATTTGAACCGTCTCAACGATAACTGCTTTTCCACTCGTGATTCGCTCTACTCAGCATTCACTATCATTACCCAGCCAACACAGAAGGACCGGCACTAACCACTAACAACTATCCACCACCACACACAATGCTTCTATCTCCACACTTCTATCTCCGCGCCTTCTTAGACTTCCCCTGGCCTTCCGCCCTGATGGCCTTCTTCCTCGGTGGCGTGTTGGGGTATTTGGGGTTTCGCCGCTTGTCGTGGGGCCGGGGCGCTCAGCTTAAATCCTCCCTAAAAGCATTCAATCAGGTGCTGCGGGAGCTGGACCTGGACCAAGAGATGGGAGCGGCGCTGGAGGAGGTCAAGCACCCACAGTTAAAGGCCACCCGTGAGGAACTCAAGGCTTTGGTCCAACGGATGAAAGCGCGTTACCGGGCCAACCAACAATTCACCCAAAATGCAGCCCATGAATTGCAGACGCCCCTGGCCATCATCAAGGGCAACTTGGAACTGCTCCTGCAATCCAAACAATTGGGCGAGTGGGAGATTGCGGTTTTGGAGACCCTGATGCAGAACGCCAGGCGACTGGCCCGCATCAACAGCGCCCTCATCCTGCTGTCCAAGATCGAGAACCGCCATTTTTCCGAACAAGAGGCCGTCAAGCTGGCGGCCGTCACCGATGAAATCCTCCACAACTTTCAGGATCTCATCGAAATTCGGGGGCTAAGCGTAAAACGGAATTACGAGCACCCCGCCAC
>CAYWHT010000492.1:0-2269 GCA_964458135.1 uncultured Saprospiraceae bacterium
CCGAAAAAATAGCGGCGTCATATTTTCACAAATCTCATGTTGTCAGACTATAAAGCGAACTTCGGGATTAAATTCCGGGTCGGGCATCAGGGACACCGGGATGGTATTCACTATTCACTATTCCTGCCTGCCCTGCGGGAGGCGGGCACTATTCACCATTCAAATCCTTCACCCACTGATCCCGGTCCGTCGTCATTGCCCAGGCCGCGCCGCCGTTTTCGATGCTGTTGAACATCGGCATCCAGTCGGACGGGCCCTGCGAGAGCGTCAGGATCTCGTAGCGGCGCATCTTCAGGATGGGGTCCAGGGGGTTGATGAGCACGGGGCAGGCTTCCACGCAGGCGTTGCAGGTGGTGCAGGCGTGGAGCTCTTCACCGGTGATGTAGTCGAACAAGGAGCGGCCGTCGTCAAAGTTATCGCGCGCAAGCGGCTTTTCGGGATCTTTGGCGTATTCCTTGTCGCCGCTGTCGATCTTGGCGCCCACCTCTTCAGCCCGGTCGCGGATATCCATCATGATCTTGCGGGGCGACAACTTCTTGCCGGTAATGTTGGCCGGGCAGGCGGCGGTGCAGCGGCCGCATTCGGTGCAGGAGTAGGCTTCCATGATGTTTTTCCAGCTCAGGCTGAAGACGTCGTTGGAACCAAATTCCGGTAATTCGGCTTCCATATCCATGGCGGGTTCTTCGCCGTTTTCGTCCAGCCCCATCATGGATTTTACTTCGTTCATGATCTCGGGCATGTTGTCCATCTTACCCGCGGGCTTGAGGCGCTCGAAATAGGTGTTGGGAAAGGCCAGGAAGATATGCAGGTGCTTGGAATACGGCAGGTACAGGATAAAACCGAATACCGTGAGGATGTGCAGCCACCAGCCGAAGCGTTCCAGACCGGCCAGGGTGGATTGCTCCAAGCCGCCGAACAGCAAGGGCCCCATCCATCCGCTTACCGCGAGAAAACCCGTATCTGGGTAATGCGCGGCGTCCATGCCTTGTAGTAGCGTATCGGCGCCATTCATACTGAAAATACCGACGATGAGCAGAATTTCGCCGTACAGAATGAGGTTGGCGTCGAGCTTGGGCCAGGAAGTCATCTCGGCTTTGCGAAGGCGCGGGATGTACAGAAGATTCCTGCGAATCAAAAATATCACCGTAGCTACCAGCGCCAGCAGGGAGAGCACTTCAATCGCACTAATAATAAAGGTGTAAAAACCACCCAGGCTCGCAGCGAAAATGCGGTGCTCCCCGCTAAACCCGTCGATCAAAATCTCGATAAGCTCGATCTGTGTGATGAGGAAAGCCGCGTAAATAAAAAAGTGGAAAAGGGCGGGAAGCCAGTTTTTGAACATCTTTTTCTGCCCGAAAGCCACCAGCAGGACGTTGCGCCACCGCCGGCCGGCTTGCCCGCTCACGTCTTCGTTTTGCCCCAACAGGATGTTGCGTCGCAGCTTGGCGTATTTGCGAAAAGCAATACCGAAAACTAGTAAGGTGATGACGATGAAAAGAATTTGCTGTATCATGAAGGAAGCTGAATTTAGCTATAGCGAATTTTCGCTAATATAGCAAAAAATGTGGATTTTAGAGTCAAAGAAATGGGTTTCGGTGCGCCCGTGACTATTTTCTTTTTACTGTCAATCAGTCTGTTACCTCCGACTCGTAGCATCGGGTTGCTTTGCTCAAGGCGCCCATGGTATTTACGAAAAATAGGTAAAAATACCCAATCGCAAGCCTTATATTTGCGATCATGAGAATTCTCACCGAACACCAGATCGAGCAAAAGATCCAGCGTCTGGCCATCGAAATCCTGGAAAACAACTACGATGAGCCGGAGCTCATCCTGGCGGGCATCAATAAGAATGGATTGGAATTCGCCCGCCTATTGTTGGGGCGGTTGGAATCCATTTCCGAGATTCCCATTATCCTCACCCGCATCCAGATCAATCCCGCCGATCCACTGGAGCGCCCCATCGAAATGGAACTGACCCCGGAGCATACCCGCGATAAGGTCGTCATCCTTGTCGACGACGTCGCCAATACCGGCCGCACCCTCTTTTACGCCTGCAAACCACTCTTGTCCACCTTGCCCAAAAAGATCGAAGCCGCCGTATTGGTGGATCGCAAACACAAATCCTTCCCCATCAAAGTGGATTACGTCGGGCTTTCCCTGGCGACGACTTTGATGAACCATATCGAAGTGCATATCCGGGAGGTGGAGGAAATGGAAGTCGTGTTGGAATGATGGCTGTTGGAAAGCTTTGATTCACGGGTTGGTGGAC
>CAYWHT010000492.1:2279-3791 GCA_964458135.1 uncultured Saprospiraceae bacterium
CTTGACGGTGCCTTCGACATCGACGCCGGGGACCTCGGTTGCGGGCGCCAGCCCGAGCCCATCCAAGTCCCAAACGTGCTACAAAGGAGAACCGGCCATGTACGAAGCCCATCCTCTGAATCAAAGCTTTCCAACCGAGCACATCTCAATCAAAGCTTTCCCACCACCGCTTTCAAAACTCCCATCTGCTCCACCGTACTCCGATAGCCGATTTCGTACAACTCCCGGTATTTACTAAACTGAAAAATGTGGTAGGGATACACGCCTTTCAGGTCAAGAAAAAAGTGGCAACGTTCGGCGTTGGGGCGGGTGTTGCCCTGTACCGAAAGGTCGAAGATCCGGGTGGCGACGCCGAATACGGATTGCACGGACTTGGGGTCGACCGGAATAGCCGGCATGACGTTGACGCCGATGATGATCTCGGCGCCCGCCTTTTCGAGCGGGCGCACCGGCATATTTTCCAGTAATCCACCATCGACGTAATAGGCGCCATTGAGTTGTACGGGTTTGAATACCAGAGGAATCGAGCAGGAAGCCACGATGACGTCGAATAAAGGGCCCCGGTCAAATACTTCACTCGTTCCGGCCACCAAATTAGTAGCCGTAATAAACAAAGGATGGCGCAGGGCCTCAAAACGGTCTTCCGGAATAAATTGGGCCAACCTTTCCCGCAAGTAGGTCAACCGGGCCAGACCGTTGACGGGCATAGAGACCTTGAAGACCCGCCAGATGCTGGCGTCTTCCACAAATTCCAGCATGCTATCGGGATCGTGACCGGCCGCGTATAATGCGCCGACGATGGCGCCCGCGCTCGTTCCCGCAATGAAGTCGGGCTCAATGCCATTTTCCAGTAAGGCTTTGATGACGCCCAAATGAGCAATGCCGCGAGCCCCACCCCCCGATAATGAAAGACCGATCGCCGGTTTATTATCCATTTTTCCAGGTTAAATATCCTTTAAAGTAAAATTCAGCATTTCTGAATCAACGGTATGCTTAAAATAGAATAACAAAGTATTGACTAAGCCCAAATATATGTTGTCGAAGCCCCATTAACTCGAAATAAAAAAAATGTCAACTCATTGTAAACCCGGGCTTTATGTGCAAAAAGCTAATTTTTATTTAACAGCACCTTAATATTTCCACTCTAATTTCGCGCCCGAACGAGTTCACACTTAAATCCACTAGTTTATGAAGATCTATCAACTAATTAAGGTCCTAGCTGCCTTTTTGCTGGTTGCAGCATTGCAGGTAGCCGGTATGGCCCAGGGGGTAACCACCTCCTCCATGAACGGCCAGGTGACCGACGAAAACGGCGAGCCGCTCATCGGCGCCAACGTCGTCGCTATTCACCAGCCTACCGGAACGCAGTACGGTAACGCCACCAACGAAAAAGGTATTTTCCGCATTCCCTACATGCGGGTGGGCGGACCGTACAAAATCGTTATCTCCTACACCGGTTTCGAGCGTTTCGAAAAAGAAAACGTCTTCTTGTCCCTGGGACAGTCTTTCAAC
>CAYWHT010000493.1:0-3774 GCA_964458135.1 uncultured Saprospiraceae bacterium
AAAAGACACTGCCAAAGCGCAAAATTACTTATTACACAGTGTACTAGTGCCTCGGGAACTAAGTAAATGATCATTTTCGGGAGCTTATTATAGTTTTTTTACCCCTTAGACCACGGAGACTTTTGGGGGCCAGCTCTTTGTGGTCTCCGTAGTTCAAAAGTCTGTGCCCCTTGTAGTCTGAGTGGTCTCCGTGGTTCAACTACCTTCCCATCAGCGCGGCGAAGGCGCTCGCATCCGCGATCACCAGGCGCTCCTCATCTCTTACCAGGCCGGCTTGTGCGAGGTCGGGCAGCGCAGCCTCCGGCCCCAGCACCGTCTCATTCCACAGTGCCTGTCCGGCCAGGCCCAGCTCATTCAGGCGTTCCACGAAAGTGTGTTCCCCTAGCTCGTACTGCCGTGCGGCGGTGAACGGTCCGGTGAAGGTGCGGAGCAGTTCCCGCAGGCCCTTTTTGCCTTTGGTGGTTTCGAAGATGGCCAGGTCCCAGGTCAGGGCGATTTGGAAGCCGCGCGATTGGCCGGTCTCCGTGCCGGGTTCGATCCCGGTGAGGTGTCGGTTGAGTTGTTGCAGCACGGCTTCTTCATCGAGGAGGCGTTGTTGGTAGAGTGCTTTGAGGGCGAGGTAATCCAGGAAGCCGCTCTCGAACCACTGCCGGTGCGCCGAAGGCATGCGAAGCAGGCCGGGTATCCATTGGTGGCCGATTTCGCGGGCGAGGGTCATTTGCAGGTTGGAGGTTGCAGCGGGGAGGCGCATGAGGAGGGCCTGACCGTGGTCGGTTTCCAGTCGGCGGGTTTGGGGGTGCACGTCGGGATTATCGGTTTCGGCGAGGGCGAGGTAGAGCTTGGGGTACGGGAGGGGCATGTAGAAAAATTCGGTGAGGGCGCGGATGGCGTTGTGCGCGGCGCCCCAGAGGGCGTTGGGATCGAAGGGCGATTGGGTGGGTGCGGCCAGCACCAGTTGGTAATCGGGGCGTTCGAGGGTGAAGGTTTCGACCTGGCCCGCGAAAAGGTGCAGTTGGAAGAGGTCTTCCAGCGAGGAGAGGAAGATCAGCTCGCTATCGTAGCGGTTGCGGTCATCGAGCAGGTGGGCGTTGGAGTACACGCGCCAGTCGGCCGGAAAATCGAGCCGTACGGATTCCAGGGCGATGCTATCCTCCAGCTCCGGACAGGCAAAGAGCGACTGGCCGAGGGCCCAGAGATAGTTGTCATTGAGGGTGGGCGCCAGGGGCAGCGAGGCGCCTTGCCTTTGTATGGGCACCCGGTACTCGAAGGCCAGTCCTTCCGCCACGGGGCGGGTGGACGGTGTGCCGAAGTTGGGGATGGCGCGGTAGCCGCCGGCGTAGGTGACGGTGCGCCACTGGCGGAGGGTGTCGGCGCGATAGCCCTGGAGGATGCCGGTGACCTGCAGGGTCTGGCTGGCGGCATCCAGGGTTAGCTGGTATTGGAGGTTGTATAGATTATTGGCGGTCAGGGTAAAACACGGGAAGAGGATGGCCGTAAGTAATAGGTTAAGTTGGCGCATGGTTTTTTCCAGTTTGCTTTTTTTGGTTTAGACGGGGGTTGAGAGGAAAAGACACGGGGGAGTTACTAATCTACGGTTTAACCCGGATTATGCATGGGTTCCCGGCAATTTACCGGCTTTTCTTAAAATTTGCTGGGATGGGCTCTTCGAGGGCTTGCTGAACACGCCCTCAGCTTTGCTTAAAAAGTCTTTCTTCCATCCGCTGATTTGAACCTTTAGCAACATTTTTTGATCGTTTCCCTATATCAAGTTTAGACCATTTAATCTTACCTTATCAGAGGTTTTTGTTTCTTCCTGCTCCATTGCTCTCACTCTATGTTTGATTCCTCATTTTAAACAATTGAAGTTATGAAAAAGAAAGTTCTAATTATCGTTTCAAACGCCAATAGCATTGGCCCTGAAAACAGAAGAACAGGTACATTTTTACCTGAAGTAGCCCACCCTTACGCTGAATTTGATAAAGCTGATTTTCAAATCGACTTTGCCAGCTTAAACGGAGACACACCGTATCTGGACGGACTCAACCTTGCTAATGATCCGGAAAACTTGTCCTTTCTTACAGGAGATGGATGGGTAGCCATGCAGCAAGCCAAAAAACTGGATGATGTAGATGTAAGCACTTATGATGCAATATTTGTACCGGGTGGGCTCGCTCCTATGGTGGATATGCCTGAAAATCCATTGCTCAAAAAAGTAATCGCCGAAACTTATGAACGCAATGCTGTAGTAGGAGCTGTCTGTCACGGACCTGTATCTCTGCTCAACGTGAAGTTGAGTGATGGATCTTATCTGATAAGCGGAAAGAAAATAACATCCTTCACAACAGCGGAAGAAGATAATTATGCAAGGCCTGACGTTCCGTTTGATCTTCAGACCGCCCTGGCTGATCAGGGAGCCATCTTCCAAGAAGCTTCTCCATGGTCTGCTAACAGCATACAGGATGGCAACCTAGTGACTGGTCAAAATCCAGCTTCCGCTAAAGGTGTAAGTGAAAAAATCGTAGCACTCTTAGCTCAATAATTAAATAATCCCCTAAAGTCTTTCCAGTTCTGGCCTGGAAAGGCTTTAGGGGATTCAAACTAAATCATTCAAACAACTAAAAAGTACAATTATGAAATCTACATTCCTATATGTTTTCGCAAAGTGGCAAGTGAAAGAAGGTGAATTAGACACCGTCAGGGAACTTCTCCTTGAAGTCACAGAGAAGAGCATTAAGGAAGAAGGCAACCTATTCTATAAAGTTCTTCAAAGCCATTCAGATACACACCTGCTGGTGTTATTTGAAGGTTACAGGGACGAAACTTCCCTGGAAGTTCATCGCAACTCCACGCATTTTCAGAATTTGGTTATTGGTAAAATCGTACCACGTCTTGAAAAGCGAGAGGTCATTCTAACCTCAGCAATTCATCTTGATCCCAGAGACACAGCGTCATATGTTAGCGTTGTAGGCAATTAACCTATCCTACGAAAAAGAGGTCTAAAAAGAAAAACACCATGAATGATAATGCTACCGCACTTTTAGTATTTCTGATAACATTGACATCTTGTATAGCGGTCGGTAAGACAGGAAGTAAAAATTTAGATGCGAATCCTACCATCGATTCCTACGATTCTAGCATTGAAGCTCCATTTGGTGATCTGGATTACCGGGTGTATTATCCCAAACATTCAACAAAAGAAACATATGTAATACATGTATCCAGAGGTGGGAATGGGAGGGGTGATGATAGAGGCCAGTTACTTTCATACGTGGAGGCTTATGTAGAGGAGGGGTACGTCGTTGTTCAAGTAGATCATAGAAATGCAGGGTGGAACGGGGATCGAATAGCACAATTCAGAGGTGAAGAAATCCGATTTATTGGACAGCAGGTTGCCCAGGGAAATCTTGACTACGGTGATTTTAAAGGTAGTATTGACGGAACAAAACAAGGGTTTACAGGGCATTCAGGTGGTTGTATGGAGGGCCTGATGGCGGCGGGAACAGGAATGACCCATGGAAATTATCATGTACCTCAAATAAAAGCAGTTTACGGCATTTCACCAGCGGGTTATACACCTGACCAATTTGGTATTGCTCAAAACCCAATTGGATATAGCCAGATCAATGAAACAGCCGTGTTTGTCATTATTGGAGAAGAGGAAAAAGATACCAATGGTCCGGGTAGATTTATGGGGAAAAATTGGCGTTTACAAGTATTTGAAGCGATGAATACCAGCGGGCCTCGATTTCAAGCTTTGGTAATAGGTGATAATAC
>CAYWHT010000494.1:0-3772 GCA_964458135.1 uncultured Saprospiraceae bacterium
CACCATAGTGGCCATACGCAAGCAATCAAAAATCAAAAATCAAAAATCAAAAATCCAAAATCCAAAATCCAAAATCCAACTATTCCCTGTTTTTCGGCAGTACTTCTCCCTCAATCCAGGGCGCTCCTGCACTTTGTAATTCATCTTCCAGCGCTGGGATGCGTTCCTTGCTGATGCGGTCGAGTTTTGGTTTCAGCTCGGCAAACAATTCCTCCGCGATATCCAAACTCTTTTGGTGGGTCTCCGTCGGCCCGTAGGTCGAGAACATCCCCCGGTAAGCCGCAAACATGCGCGACCGAACGGTCGGATTGGATCGCTCGCCGATTTCATTCTTAACCTCGCTGCCACTCATTTCTTCCTCCAACTCCAGCAAATCCATGTGCAATTCGTGGAGTTGCTTACGCAGATCGTGGGCTTCGGAATGGGTGCGTCCCAGGGCTGTCGCCATGGCCTCCACTTTGTCCATCGACTTGTCCATGACGATGTTAGCGGCCGAAACCTTCTCCTGCAAGTCTTCCAGGTCTTCGCGGAAAGCGACGATATTCTCCAGTGGCTTGGGCTCGAGGGCGCCTTCGCGCAGCCTTTTGACCTCAAACTCCTTTGGTCCGTCCAGCACGGTGGTTTCCCCATCGACTACTTTGGAAAGGGTTACGGTATAGGTGCCGGGCGTAGCCATCATTCCACCATCCCGCCAGGAAGCACGCTCCTGACCCAGCCGGATCGGGCTATTGGAAGCGTGGCGTAAATCCCAGGCAACGCGGTGGAAGCCCTTGGAGGTGGAGCCGTTGACCTCGCGGACCACCGTACCGGCTTCGTCTTTGACGGTCAGCAGGATTTGCGGTTTGGGTTGCCGTTTCTCGGCTTCCAATGCTTCCCAGCCCGGAAAGGTTACATCTTCCTGCTCTTTCTTCAATTCTTTTTCTTCCTTCTTTCGCATTTGCGCCTTCGTCATCAAAGATTCCGAAAGATGGTAGGTAAATACCGCTCCGTAGGGCGGATTTTCCCCTTCGTAAGGAAAGGCGCCTTGTGAGCTGACGATGGATCGCGGCATATACCACCAGGCGCGGCGGATGTTGTAGAGGCTACCTTCTTGTGCCAATTTTTCTTCGGTAGCTTCTCGCAAAACGCTATAGTTGTCCAGCACGTAAAAGCTACGGCCGAAGGAAGCGCCGACCAGGTCATTCTCCCGGCGCTGGATGGCCAGGTCGCGGAAGGCGATGGTCGGGACACCGCCTTTTAGTTGAATCCATTCGCTGCCGCCATCCAGGGTGAAAAAGATGCCGTATTCCGTGGCGGCAAACATGAGGTTCGGCTCCACGTGATCCTGCACCAGCCGCCAGACCAAATGCCGTTCGGGCAGATCATCGCCAATGGACTCCCAGGATTGGCCCCGGTCGGTACTCTTGTACAGATAGGGCGCAAAATCCCCGTATTTATGGTTATCCAGCGCCACGTAGACGGTATTGGCGTCGTGCAGATCGGCTTTGATGTCGTTGACAAAAGCCGTTTCGGGTACGCCGGGCAGGGTGCCGGCTTCGATTTTACGCCAGTTTTCACCACCATCTTCGGATACTTGAATAATGCCGTCATCCGTGCCGGCGTACAACAGGCCTTCTTGCAGCGGGGATTCCGCCAATGAGGTGACGGTATTGTAATTGGACATGGCGTTGACGTCCCAGGGGGCGTCCCAACTCCATTTCCGCCCCATGATGGGCAGTTCGATGCGTTCCTGATCCCGCGTAAGGTCTTCGGAAACGGGCGTCCAGCTATTGCCGCGATCTTCGGAGCGCCATACGCGCTGGGAAGCGAAGTACAAGCGGGTAGGGGAGTGGGGGCTCACGAGGATGGGCGCATCCCAATTGAAGCGCTCGTAGTCTTCCCCTTTATCGGGTTGCGGTTGGATAAAGACCTGTTCGCCGGTGATGCGGTCGATGCGGTGCAGCCCACCTTGCTGGGTTTCGGCGTAGGTGATATTGGGATTGCCGGGTTCGGTGGCGGATTGGTGGCCGTCGGCGCCCAGCGTTTTAAACCAATCGCGGTTGAGGATGCCGTGGCGGGTGTCGGTGCGGGAGGGGCCGCCGTGGGAGCCGTTGTCCTGTGTGCCGCCGTAGATGAAATAGAAGGGTTTGGCGTCGTCAACGGCCACTTTGTAGTACTGCGTAATCGGCATGTTGTCGATAAAGCGCCAGTTTTCGGCCAGGTCGTAGCTTTCGTAAAGGCCGCCGTCGGTGCCCACCAGCAGATAGTCAGGATCATCCATGCGGAAGGCCATGGCGTGGCTGTCGGAGTGTTTGCCACTTTCTTGCAGGCGGCGGAAATTCTTGCCGCCATCGTCGGAAACTTGAATGCGTACGTCCATCAAGTAGAGGCGATCGAAAGCGTGGGGCGAGGCATAGAGTTCCTGGTAGTAGTGCGGGCCGGTGGCGCCCGAAACGGCATCGGAGCGCTTTTCCCAGGAGGCGCCGCGGTTGGTGGAGCGCCAGACGCCACCTTCGGTGCGGTTCAGCTCGATAGCCGCGTAGACCACGTCGGGCTTTTGCGGCGAAATGGCTAGTCCGATTTTGCCTTTGTAAGAAGAAGGGATGCCATTGGTTAATTCCGTCCAGCTTTCACCCCCGTCGGTGCTTTTGTGGATACCCGAGCCGGGGCCCCCGCCCATGTAGGCGGCTACGGTGCGGTGGCGTTGCCAGGTGGCGGCGTAGAGCAGGTCGGGATTGCGGGGATCCATGACAATGTCGGTGACACCCGTCCATTCCTCATCACCCAGCACCTTATTCCAGTTTTCGCCACCATCGGTCGATTTGTAGAGGCCACGTTGATCACCCTTGCTCCAGAGCGGGCCTTGCGCTGCTGCCCAAATAATATTTGGGTCGGAAGGATGGACGATGATTTTGGAAATGTGCTCGGATTCCTTGAGCCCCATGTTTTTCCAGGTTTTGCCGCCGTCGGTGCTGCGGTAGACGCCGTCGCCGTAGCCCACATGCCGGCCGCCCACATTTTCTCCGGTGCCGAGCCAGATGGTGTGCGGGTTGTTAGGATCAATGGTAATGCAACCGGTAGAATAGGAAGACTGGTTGTCGAAAATCGGTTGCCAGGTGACGCCGGCATTGTGCGTTTTCCAAACGCCACCGGAGCCGACGGCCACGTACCAGAGGTTGTTGTCATCGGGGTGAATCGCGATATCGGCGATGCGGCCGGAGGTAAAGGCCGGGCCGACGCTGCGCATTTTCAGCCCCCGGAAGGTTGCTTCGTTCAGCGGTGATTTCGCTTCCTCGTCTTGCTGCGCGAATAGCCCGATGGTGAACAGGCTGAGCAGTACGAGTAATAATGTCGTTTTTTTCATACTACAGATTTTCGGTTAACGATGGTTGGATGAAAATAGGATTTTTTGGGAGAAAAATGGATAAAGGCGTTAGAGAATTGAGTTGGTATTTTTCCTATAATTTATATTATGTTAAGTAATTCGGCATTCAACGGTTACCCAGTTGCCGCTCACCCGGAGATCTTTCACTCCGCATTTCATGCGGGGCTATTCACTATTCACATTGCTGGCCCCATGAAAGTTGCGCCCCTACGGGGCTCACCCCCTACTACCCTTCCGCCGGGCGTTCTCTGAAAAGACAGCGTTATCCCTTTAAAATCACGCCCCAAACAACTCCCCCAAATCCAACGCCATAGCCGGAAAGATCGCACTCCGCAGCACATCCCCCTTCACCCTGGGCGGCAGTCCCACGTATTGGTGCTCCTCATTGAGCTTATAGATCGAAACCAC
>CAYWHT010000495.1:0-3754 GCA_964458135.1 uncultured Saprospiraceae bacterium
ATGATCTCATTCCCGGCGCGCGCTTCCACATTTTTAACGACTTCTTTTCCTTTCCCAACCCTACGAACCTTTGCCATTTGCACGCCCCCCCCCTGCCGCCCCTACCCCATCCCGAACTGGAGCAGGCGGCTTCCATCATGCAGGCGGTAAGAGAGCGCGACCGGATCTTGCACTTTCCTTACCAGCGTTACGATTACGTTCCACGCTGGATTTGGCAGGCGGCCGAAGATCCGCAGGTGGAATTTATCAAGCTGACCCTCTACCGGGTGGCCTCCAAGTCGGCGGTCGTGCAAGGGCTGCTTTACGCTCTGGAAAAGGGTAAGATGGTTACGGCCTTCATCGAGGCGAAAGCTCGCTTCGACGAAGCTTCCAATCTGTTTTGGGGAGAGGAGCTGCAAAAGGCCGGCGCCAAGGTGCTGTACAGCTATCCGGAAATTAAAGTACATACCAAACTACTACTCATCGGCCGCCGCGAAGAGGAGCGCATCCACCATTACGCCTACCTGGGCACCGGTAACTTTAATGAAAAAACCGCCCGGCTGTATTGCGATCACGCCCTCCTTTCCGCCGATCCGCGCCTGACCGATGAGGTTGCGCAAATTTTCTTCCTCCTGGAAAGAAAGATCATCCTCCCCAAGTGCCGGCACCTTTTAGTGGCCCCTTTTTCCTTGCGCGAAGGTTTTGAAAGCCTGGTCGAACGGGAAATCGAAAACGCCCGCGCCGGCAAGGAAGCCTACATGATCCTCAAGATGAACAGCCTGGAGGACCAGGAAATGGTCCATAAACTCTACGAAGCCGGCCGCGCGGGGGTGCGCATCCAGTTGATCATCCGCGGCATCTGTTCTCTGGTGCCCGAGATAGAAGGACAAAGTGACCGGATCGAAGCCCGCAGCATCCTAGACCGCTTCCTCGAACACGCCCGGGTTTACATCTTCGCCAACGGCGGAGAAGAAAAAATGTACCTGGCTTCCGCCGACTGGATGACCCGCAACCTGGATCGCCGGGTGGAAGTGGCCATGCCCGTTTACCATCCCCGAACTTTCGGCGAAATTCGCCACATCATCAACCTGCAACTCCAGGATAACACCAAAGCCCGCCGCATCGAGCCCGGAATGGAAAACCCCTACGTGGGCCATTCTCCCGATGCCCCCATCGTACGCGCACAAATCGATACTTACCGCTTCCTGGAGCAGCAATTGGCTGCAACGAATGTGACGGCGCCGGACGCCAAAGCAATAGACCAAAAACAGACTCCCTAAACTTTACCCCTCATAAAATGCCTACCGCCTTTTGACCATCGTCCTCTCCCGGGCCGCCTACCGCCCGCCCGTGCGAGTCGCATCACCTTCTACTATTTACTATCTACTCCAACTTTCAGCATTTTAACTACCTTTGCAAGGCGAAACAGAAATCAACGACCGTGAAGAAAATTAATAACTTTCGAGACTGGCTCTTTCGTCAGGTGCACACCAAGAATTTGGTATACAATACGTGTTGGGAAGACCCCCGCTGTGACCGGGAATTGCTGGATTTTGACGCCAACAGTGAGGTGGTCATGATTACGAGCGCCGGCTGTAATGCCCTGGACTATCTGCTCGACCACCCCCAACGCATCAATTGCATCGACATGAACCCGCGGCAGAATGCGTTGCTGGAACTCAAATTGGCGACCTTCCGCCACGCCGGCTTCGACGATTTGTTCCAAATGTTCGGCGAGGGCGTACATCCGCAAGCCGATGAACTGTACCAGGAGGTGCTGCGCGATACGCTTCCCGGCTACGTCCGGGAGTACTGGGATAAAAACCTCAACTTTTTCAACGGTAAGGGGCTCCGCAAAACCTTTTACCATTACAGCACCTCCGGCACCTTTGCCTGGCTGGCCGGCCAATACCTGAAGGCCAGAAAAGGGCTTTACCGCAAAATCCGGCAAATGTTCGACGCCGAAAACCTCGAACGACAAATCGCCATTTACTACGATATCGAAGAGAAAATACTCAATGGGTTGGTGCAGTGGATGGTCAACCGCCACCTCACCATGTGCCTGGTGGGGGTGCCGCGCAGTCAGCAACTGCTATTCAAAGACAAATACGAGCGGGGCGCCATGGGATTTATCCAGGAGTCCCTGCGTAAAGTATTCACCGAGCAACCCCTCAAAGATAACTACTTCTGGCGGGTGTACCTCGATGGCGCCTACCACAAAGGGTGCTGCCCCTCCTACCTGGAGCAGCACAACTTCGGCCTCATCCAGGCCCAAACCGATAAAATCAACACCAACACCACCACCATTTCCCAATTCCTCAAAGATCATCCCAAACCCTATTCCCATTACATTCTTCTCGATCACCAGGACTGGCTCGCCGACAACGACCGCCCCGCCCTGGCGGAGGAGTGGCGCCTTATCCTCGAAAACAGCCGGCCCGGCACGCGCATCCTACTGCGCAGCGCCGCAGAAAAGATCGACTTTTTCCCGGATTTTGTAGTGGACGCCGTAGAATTCGAACGGGAAAAAACCGCGGAAACGCATCGCCGCGACCGCGTAGGCACCTATGCAAGTGTATACATGGGTATAGTGAAGTGAGCCGGGAAATAGGCGTTCCCTGTCCGACCCCTTTGACACCCCAGCAAGCCATTCACCAAACGCTAAACGCTATGGCCGAATCCAAAAATCTCATCCATGCCTCCAGTGCCGACGAGCAAAACCAGCACATGGAGCGCTATTATCAATTGCAATCTAAAATTTACGACGCCACCCGCTGGAGCTTTCTCTTCGGCCGGCGCCGGATCATCAGCCTGCTTCCCCTGCCGGAAAACCGGAGTTCCCGGGTGCTCGACATCGGTTGCGGCACGGGCTTCAACAGCGCCGAGCTCGCCCGCCAATACCCCCAAGCCGAAATTACGGCGGTCGATGTCTCCAGCAGCATGGTGGCGCGCGCCCGCAAAAGAGTAGCCCCCTACGGCCAACGCGTACAAGTGAAACATCAACCCTACGGCCCCGGAATGGTGCAGGATCCAAAACGCCCCGACGCCCTGCTCTTCTCCTACTCCCTGACCATGATCAACCCCCACTGGGCCGACCTCATCCGGCAAGCCAAAGCCGACCTGCGCCCCGGCGGATGGATCGGTGTAGCCGATTTTCACGACTCCCGCTTCGGCTGGTTTAAAAGGCATATGTCCAACCATCATGTCCGCATGGACGGGCACTTGTTGCCCCTATTGCAGGAAGAATTTGAGGAGATCCGGGCTGAAGTTAAACCGGCTTACGGCGGGGTTTGGCATTATGTGTTGTTTGTGGGCAGGAAGTAGGCTTCTTGAAATTTTCACCGGCTGTATAGACCTTTTGAATGCTCGATTTTAGTTCAAATAGACATTATTAATATCATTTGCATAGAAAATAGACGCCGCCATTTTTTGCCCTGTCAAGGCGAAAAACGTAGGCAATGCAGAGCATCGTCGAGACTTTTTAACGCAGAACCCATTGCGGGTTTGGTCTTTGAGTCGAAAATTAGCAATTTTTTGATTAGACAAGGTTTACCCGACCGAACGGGCGGGCGGAGTAAGCTAAATGAGGATTTTCGCAACGCCGTATAACCAAAAAATTGCAATTTGGAGGCCAACTACTAAACCCGCAATGGGTTCGCAGATAGGGCGAAAAAGGGCAAGTCTAAACCTATAGTAAGTAGTGTTCGTAATATCTAATTAGCTAGTACACTGTGTAATAAGTTCTTTGATGTTTTGGGATGGGTATTTTGGCGAA
>CAYWHT010000496.1:0-3744 GCA_964458135.1 uncultured Saprospiraceae bacterium
ATGTTCCCATTGATGTGATTGACGCGCACCAGGCAATAATCCACAAACAACCAGGCGGGGTGATTGGTAATCGGGATGACCTCGCGCGAGCTGATCGACCATTCCTGCTCCCTGTCCAGCAACTTTAACTGGTAACGCACCCCCTGAGGACTTCTCGCAAAAGAAAGAGAAGGTTGAAGCTCGTAGGGATGGCGATCCATGACAAAATCCTTGACCAACACTTTGCGATCCACTTGCCAACTGATCGGAAATTGGTGCTCGACGATCAAGCTGAGGAATTCGTCGAGCAAGCGGTGTGCATATTGCTGCAAAAGGGGCTTGGCTGCTTCGTCTTCCAATAGTTTTTCCAAAGATTTCCAGCGCCGCTTGGAAGGTTTGTAGCGCTCCTCCAATTGGCGAGGCTGAAGCTGATCGACAATCGCAAACAACCGCTTACGTACCGGGGAAAGCGTCAACCCAAAACTTTCAATCGTCTCTTCCGTGGCTTTTTGCTGGATATGCGCCAGGTAACCGTCATGATCCTTACTGACGACGTAAGCATTGGGCAAATAGAAGTCAGCGGCGTATTCGTACAGGTCAAAGACAACTGCAAACTCTCCGGATATTACTGACTTAGGGGCCATTAATTTGGGATGCTTTAAAATCGAATAAGGGGGAAATAACAAGTATAGAGAAATAATGTAACTTTAAAGTTATATTAGTTTTAAATTTACCTTTTACCTAAAATTAACCTCCTTTCCCTAAAAACATCTGTAAAATTTTTATTTTCTTTACCGAAGCTGCACTATTCCAAGTCAATTCAACCCAAAATTTGGATTGCTTTCGAATAATTCCCAAAGCTCCCCCCCCCAATATTAATGCCCCGGCGCCCCATGCAAACCCGTCAGTTCAAAAGACTTTTTGGCATTCAATCATAATCTCTTTAACTAATAAGGCGCTTAATTCAGGAAAAATGAACAAGGAGAATCTTGAAGTAAAGGTCATCGATCCCGAGGCATCCCGTAAGCCTTGTACCCTGTTTAATTGTGTGAGTGGAGAAGAAGGCATCCTCAGCATTATCGTACAGGACCGTCTGGGTCGTCCGCACTGGCAAAAAAAGCTCAGTCTGAATCCGGGATCTAATCAGGTGGAAATCCCCCACAGCCGGCTTTCTTCGGGTGAATACCACGCTTGGTTTACTTTCGGAAAAACGACACTCATCCGGTCTTTTAAGGTCACTAAGCCGGGCAAATCTTTCAGTCTGGGATCTAAAATCCAGAAGCTATTGCGTTCTTGATCCTTCTGGAAGCGCTCCCCCCATAAACGCCTCGATTTTTTCGGCCAACACCCTGGCGTGCCCCAACTTGGATTCCGCGGACCATCCCGCAATGTGTGGGGTCAGAACGACCTGCTCGGCCCGCCGGAGATATTGAAAGGGAGCCGGCAGGTCATCGGGTTCGAGCTGGGCGAAGGAGGGTTCCTCGTACTCCAGCACGTCCAGCGCTGCTCCGCGAACTTTTCCCGTTTGCAAGCGCGCCGCCAAATCGGCCGTACGGAGCACCAGCCCGCGCGCGGTATTGATCAGAAAGACCGGTTTGTGAAAGCGATCCAGGAAAGGGCCGTCCACGAAATAATGATTCTGCGGCGTATACGGAATATGCAAGCTCAGAATATCGCTTTCGCGGAATAATTCTTCCAGGGATACGGCTTGGGCGAAGTCATCCCCGTAATGCTCCTTGTACTTATCGTAAGCGATGACCCGGGCCCCAAACCCGGAAAGCCGGCGCGCAAAGGCCGCGCCCATATTTCCGTATCCGAGTATTCCTACCGTTTTTCCTTTGATTTCCAATCCGCGGTTCGCTTCCCGGCGCCAACTGCCGGCGCGCACCTCCCGGTCGGCGCGGTGCAGATGGTTCATTAGCATTAACAACAACCCAAGCGTATGCTCGGCTACCGTATCGCGGCTGCCTTCCGGCGAATTAAAAACGGCGATGCCGGATCGGGCGGCAGCCTCCACATCAATATGCTCCAGGCCAACCCCGTAACGCGCAATAAATCGCAACTGCCCGGCCTCCGAGAGAAAAGCCTCATCAATACTAAAGCGACTGCGAATGATCAACCCGTCATAGTCGCCGACTATCTTGGTCAACTCCGCCTTGGGCGTACGGAAATGCTCGTGGCAATCAAAACCCATCGCCTTTAATTTTTCGAGCAGGTGAGGGTGGGGCGGGTCAATTAGTACGATCTTTCCGGAAAACCGGGCCATCGGGTAGCTTTTAGAGGGAATGCAAATGCAAGCGGCGCCAATCGTATCGACGATCGGCGCCGCTGCGCGGTAACCGGCATCTTTCGTTTTACTTATTCGGCTGCGGCGTCATGCGCAAGTAAGGGCGCACCGTTTCGAAACCCTTTTCGAATTTTTCTTTTGCCTCCTCGTCAGAAATGGAAGGAGAAATAACGACCTCTTCCCCGTCTTTCCAGTCTACCGGGGTCGCAACACTGTAGTTGTCGGTCAGTTGCAGGGAATCGATCACCCTGATAATTTCGTCAAAATTCCGGCCGGTGGATGGCGGATAGGTGAGCATCAACCGGATCTTTTTATTATTATCGATGACAAAGACGGTGCGCACCGTAAAGTTGCTGTCGGCATTGGGATGGATCATGTCGTAAGCCTCAGCGACTTTGCGGTCGTGATCGGCGATAATGGGGAAGTTCATCTTGACATGCTGCGTGTCTTCGATGTCATCAACCCACTTATTGTGGTCTTCGATGGGGTCTACGCTCAAGGCGATGACCTTGGTGTTGCGCTTGGCGAACTCTTCCTTAAGCTGGGCAGTGCGTCCGAGCTCGGTGGTGCAAACCGGCGTAAAATCCGCAGGGTGAGAATACAAGACCGCCCAGCTATCACCCATCCAATCGTAAAAATCAATTTCACCTTCGGTGGTGACAGCCTTGAAATTTGGAGCGGTATCTCCCAGTCTGAGTCCCATAATGCTTGTGTTTTTGGTTTAGATAAATTGATATAACGAGAACGCTAAAGTGATCGTTTTTTATGGTCACTTGCAAGTCAATAGCGGGTAAAATTTAGTGTCAAAAGCTTTCCGTACCCGGCAGCGCCCGGGGAACGTTCTGCTTAAATCCGAATTCGTCCTTGGATGACGCCCGATATCCCCGCCGCTTATTTTCGCCCTGCAGGAAGGGACGCAAGTACTGCTCGATGGCCTCGCCCTCCAGCAGGAAACCGTCGTGACCGTAAATACTATCGATGACTTCCAACCGGGCCCGGGGGATATGCTGGGCGATGAGCGCCTGTTCCTCCACCGGAAAAAGCAAATCCGACCGGATGCCAATGACCAGCGCTGGTGATTGAATCCGGCTCAGGGCTTGCTCCACGCTATCGCGGCCCCGGCCGAGGTGGTGGCTATCCATGGCGCGACTCAAGGCCAGGTAGGCGAATACGTCAAACCGTTTCCGGAGTTTAGCTCCCTGGTGCCGTTGGTAGGAGCTGGCCCGGAAATTTTCCAATTTATTGACATCGCCATCCTCCTGGGAAGCCTGGTACGTAAGATAATGACGGTAGGACAACATGGCCATGGCGCGGGCCGCCTCCAAACCCCGCGCGCCGGAATCTGGTTGTTCGGAATACAGGCTCGGATCGGCTTCGATGGCCATCCGTTGGGCTTCGTTAAAGGCGATTCCCCAGGGGGAATGACGGGCGTTGGTGGCCAACAGAACGATCCGGTCAAAGCGTTCGGGCTCCTGTAC
>CAYWHT010000497.1:0-3738 GCA_964458135.1 uncultured Saprospiraceae bacterium
TCTAATCAAAAAATGGCTAATTTTCGACTCAAAGACCAAACCCGCAATGGGTTCGCTGGGTGGCGCTTGCGAACGAAGATGGGATTACATTGGGTATTAACCGGCCACCAATACTTCGATCCCTCGTTCCTCCAATTCCAGGCGATAACGTTCGTAAATACCCTCGTCGGTAATCACGGCGTCCACATCATCGATATTGCAGATCTTACCGAAGCCTTTTTTGCCGAACTTGCTGGAGTCGGCCAGCACGATGGTTTTCTGCACGGCCTGCACCATTTGGGCGTTGAGGTGGGCTTCCATAGTATTGGAGGTAGTCAGACCGTGATCCAGGCTGATGCCGTCTACGCTGAGAAAAAGTTTCGTGCAGGCAAAATTGGTCAGCATGGTTTCGGCGTAATGCCCTACTACTGAGGAACTGCTTTTGCGAACTACGCCCCCCAACTGCACGAGCTCTACATTAGGATGATCGATCAAGGTGAGGGTCACGTTCATTGCGGCGGTAAGCACCGTCAAGTTCTTATTTTTTGGAATAGCCTGCGCAAAAGCCCGCACGGTAGTTCCCGACCCGATGATGATGGCTTCCTGTTCCTGAACTTGTTGGATGGCCAGGGCGGCAATGCGTTGCTTTTCCATCACCCTTACGCGCTTTTTCTCCTCCAGCGGCCGGTCGTTGACGTAGGTGGATACCAGGGCGGCGCTGCCGTGGGAGCGGTGCAGCAGCCCCTTATCTTCGAGCAACTTCAAATCCTTGCGCACGGTCACCATGGTGACTCCCATTTCCCGGCTGAGCCCGGCGACGCTTACCACGCCCTGTTCGTGGAGTTTATCGAGAATGAATTTGTGTCTGGCGGCGATGTTCATGCTGGTAATTAGTAGTTGGTATGGCTTCGTGGGGAAGGTGGATTAAAGTGGAAAATAATAGCTTTAGTTGAGGGGTATGCGTTTGTCAACAGGCGCAATTTGATCTAAAATAATTAAAAATGCTACAACCGAAACAAAACAAGGATAAAAATATTTTTATTTCTTTTTTTTATTTTTCTTTTTTTATATATTTACAATGAAAACCGCACAAAATGAACAGAAAAAGAAATATCGCCATTGCAAAAGACGCCAATAAAGTTTGGGATGTGGCCGTCATTGGAGGGGGCGCTTCCGGATTGGGCGTAGCCTTGGACGCCGTATCGCGCGGGTTATCGGTCATTTTGGTGGAGAAGGTGGATTTTGCTAAAGGCACTTCGAGCCGGAGTACGAAATTGTTGCACGGCGGCGTGCGCTATTTGGCGCAGGGCAATGTGGGGTTGGTTTTGGAAGCGTTGCGCGAACGAGGCATCATGATGCGCAATGCGCCACACGTTTCCGGCCGCCAATCTTTCATTATTCCGATTTATTCATTGTGGGACCAGCTCAAGTATGCGGCGGGGCTTAAATTATACGATCTGATGGCCGGGGGGCTGCGTATTGGCAGCTCTCGCTGGCTATCGAAAAGCAAAGTGATCAAAAAGTTACCTACCATCAAGCAGGAAGGACTTCGGGGCGGCGTGGTTTATTACGACGGGCAGTTTGATGATACCCGCCTGGCGCTCAACGTTGCGCAGACTTGTGCGGAGGAGGGAGCTTGCATACTTAATTATACGGGAGTAAGCCGCCTGCTCAAAGATGAGCGGGGGCTGGTCAACGGAATACAAGTGCAGGACGAGCTCGACGGTGCAACTTATCCGATTCAAGCCCGGACGGTCGTAAACGCCACCGGGGTATTTTCGGACGCCATCCTGAAAATGGATGACCCGCAGGCCCGGCCTTCCATCGTCCCGAGTCAGGGTATTCACCTGACGATGGATTTGTCTTTCCTCGGAGGGCGGGATGCTTTGATGATTCCCGAAACTTCTGACGGGCGTGTCCTGTTCGGCATTCCCTGGCACGGCAAGCTGGTGGTGGGCACCACGGATACCCCGGGGCAGGAGGCGCATCCGGAACCGAAGCCGCTGAAAGAAGAAATTGACTTTATTTTGGAGACTTGCGCAGCTTATCTCGCTAAAGCACCGACCCGCGCCGACGTACAATCCGTTTTTGCCGGGCTCCGCCCCCTGGCGGCCCCGAAAGCCGAAGGGGCCAGGACCAAGGAAATTTCCCGCAGCCACAAAATTGTAGTCTCCGGCAGCCAATTGGTTTCCATCGTCGGCGGCAAGTGGACGACCTTCCGGCAAATCGGGGAAGATACGGTAGATGCGCTGGTCCGACTTAAAAATCTAGCGGCTAAGCAAAGCACCTCTAAATCGATCCAACTCCATGGTTACGAACCCTATGTAGACAAAGATACCCACTTCGGTATTTACGGCCAAGATGCCGGGAAGATCCGTCAGCTCATGTACGAACAGCCCGGGCTGGAGGAAAAACTACAGCCCAATTATCCCTACACCAAAGCCGAGGTAAAATGGATGGTGCGCAAAGAGATGGCTTGCCGGGTGGAAGATGTTTTGGCCCGCAGACTCCGGATTTTATTTCTGGACGCCCAGGCGGCGATCGACATGGCCCCCGCCGTAGCCGAAATCATGGCCGAAGAACTCGGAAAGGACGAAAGTTGGCGCACCGCAGAAGTAGAAGCTTTCAACCGGGTGGCCTCCCGCTACCTTATCGCCAAAGCCGAAGGCGCGCCTACGGAAGCCGGTTAATGATACCCCAAACGATCCAACAACGCCCGGGCGCGGGCGTCTTGAGTTAATTGGCGCACCCGTTCCGCGTACCGCTCCTGTTTCCACTTTCCGATGGATTGGCTGTTGATTTCTTGCACTGTGGAAAAGTAAGCACTGTTGCGCGTCACGGTTGCATTCCGGCGCCAGTCACGAATCTCTCCGGAAACCGGAATCTCCAAAAATTCACATACGCCGGTTATCGTTTTCTCGTACTCCTGAATTAAGTCCTCGTACTTGAGGGTGTACACCTTTGGATGGTCGTAATACTTAAGTCCTTCCGATACATCGTGGACCCACCTTTCGGGTGAAACCCAATACCGACTGGGATCCGTTGGATGTTTGGAAAGGATTACATCCCGGCCGTCACGAATGATGTGGATAAACCGAAAATGCCCTTCATAATAAGCCGCAATCTTATCAATATGGAGCACATTACTGGGCGACTTTTCGCACCAGCGGGCAGCACTTTTCGGAATCCGGCTGGTTAGCATGCACCGGTAGAGCCGGTCCAGCCGGTAGGGCTTTGGGCGGCCCGCATGGTCTTGCGTCATTTCATTAAAGATGCCCAATTCACGCGGGCAGGTGAAAAGCTCGTGGTGAGCCGAAAGGATAGAGAGTAAAAGCGTAGTGCCGGAACGAGCGCAGCCTCCGATAAAGACCGGGCTATCCGTAAATTGACGGGCTTCGATTTTTTTACCTAAAAATTCAATGATGGGCAAAAAAGGTTTTTTGTAGGAGGTCAGCATGCGGTCGTCTCTCTTTTTTTTGCAAAAACGGATCGATCTGTTTAGGCCGGGCAGGTCATCACGCCTTTTATTAATGGAAAATCAGAAAACGATCATTTACTGAGTTCCCGAAGCACTAGCTTCCTGCGGAAGCTTCTTTTCTTTGCCGTGCGCAGATGGATGGGATCAACGCAGATGATCCTACACGGTGCATCCCTATAATCCCGATCATCTGCGGACTGTTTCTTAGCGCCTCGGGAACTAAACACCTAACCCGGATGATGCATGAATTGATCTATTACGCGGCGCCATTCCTGGCCGTC
>CAYWHT010000498.1:0-485 GCA_964458135.1 uncultured Saprospiraceae bacterium
TCGGGTTATAGCGATCCTAACGACATTATTTTTCCAGGCTGTTTCTTTCGCGCCGAACCTTACCAGCACGGAAGGCCGAATCGGCACCTTGGTCATCGAGCTGAGAAATATCGATGTGACGGAAGGCTGTCTGCGCTTAGCGGTATACCGCAACGCCATGAATTTTTTAAAAGACGAGGCCGATGTACTGGGTAAAATTATTACGGTAAAAGAACTAAAAGAAGAACAAATTACCCTGAGCAATCTCGATTTCGGCGATTACGCCCTTGCCGCATACCACGACATCAACAACAACGGCCGGCTCGACACCAACCTGCTCGGCATACCCACCGAGCCCTACGCCTTTTCCAATAATGTGAAAGCCAAATGGCGCAACCCCCGTTTCGAAGAAGCTTGCTTTGCCTTCAACCGTTCGCGGCAAGTGATGCCGCTCGTTTTTAAACGTTGGGGCCGCCGGTGATCAGCCGCGTTCCAACCCTTCCAGG
>CAYWHT010000498.1:495-3732 GCA_964458135.1 uncultured Saprospiraceae bacterium
CCATTATGGCTTCCGAAGAAGCGCCTTCGAGCTGGGAAGGCAGCGAAACGACCCGGGCCGTAGCCAAATCCACGGCCGTGCGTTCGGAATCGTAGAGCAAGAGCGCAAATTGCTGGCCGGGCGTGAGCATGAGTTGCCTGCCGGGAAGGGGCTGCGGCGCCCCAAACAAAGGTTCGACCCGCAACCGACCGGCTTGCCGGTCGTAAAAGGCCACGATAACCTGTTCGCGCTTTCCGGAAGAAGACAAGATAAATAGCGCGTGGTAACGACCTCCGTTTTCGAGATATTCCGCCTCCGGCAGAACCGGTTCCGGCGCCCGCCCCTCGCGCAGGCGGAACGCAAAGGGGCCGTAGTCCTGGGCGTATCCCATCAAATAATTTTCCCAGACTTCCAGCTTGCGGATCAGGCCGGACTGTGCATCCACCGCATCGCGCGGCTTGAGAAAAGTGGGCTCCACCCCCGGCAGCAACTTAAACTGAGCAAGATCGTAACAGTAAATCCGGCTAAATCCTTTTATGCCCAACTGATTCTTCACATTATTATACGTAATATCCGCAAGCTGGTAGGCGAAATCGGGAGAACGATCGATCGGCAAAACTTCCCGGTCCAGCTGCTCGCAATCTTCCGCCCGAAAAACTTCCAGTACCCGGTGGCTGTCTCCAAGCCCGGAATCGTAAGTCGTCGAATCCGCCAATAGATAGACCAGAAGGCCCCGCTGTGAGGCGTAAAATTGGTTACCCGGCAAAATAGCACCAGATACCGGGCAACTCGGCGCCCTTTTTTCCACCAGACCCGCCGTATCCGGCCCTTTACCCGCCTTCCGGACCTGTGACGCATCATCAGACCGATCCGGAGCGCAGGCGCCGGCAATCAATAAACTAGCGAGCAGTAGCTTTCTCAAAAACAGCATGCTTTTTGACTGAAAATTAATCATTTCCGCACCAAAAGACGATAATTACGAAATTTTTCGTATATCATTGTAGTACGATAAGCTTCGTACAAATAAATCCACGCATGCGACCAAAAAATATCAGGCCCACGGAAGCCGAACTGGAGATCCTGCAAGTCCTATGGCAAGAGGGCCCCAGCTCGGTGCGCGCGATCAACGAGCACCTGAACCGACAACGGGAGGTCGGCTACACCACTACGCTGAAGACGATGCAGATCATGGCGGAAAAGGGGTTGTTGCGGCGCAATACCGAGCAGCGCACCCATATCTACGAAGCTGCCGTTTCGGAAGCCGACACCCAAAATAGTTTGCTGGAGCGATTTGTGGATACCACCTTCCGGGGTTCGGCCATGAAGATGGTTTTACAGGCGTTGGGCAAGCACGAAGTCTCGGAAAAAGAACTCCGGGAAATCAAGGCTTTGATTGAAAAACTCGAAAGGGATTCCGGAAAAGGCGAATAATACGCTTTCGGGATAGATGGTAAAGTCCAATGGAAATCACGGCTTGAAGGTTGGCGGCTGGTGCTACCGGGAGGAGTGATAGCCGTTTTTCAACACGCGAGTTGCATTAGTAATAAAAGGTAGAAAGACGCGGCCTGGGTTGGGGGGGAGGTTGCTCGACTTTCGGGAGGGAAGCTCGACTAAAGAGTTGTAAACAGAGCATTATACGTAGGTTCAAAAATTTATCCGATGCAAATCGTTCATCAAATATTTGGGGAGTCGCTCCTGCAGGCGTTGGGCTGGACTTTTATTCACCCGCTTTGGCAGATTGGGGTAGTCGCCGTCCTATTAGCCATGGCGCGTCTTCTGATGCAGCGCAGCGCCCCCCGCTACCGTCATCTGGCGGGCAATCTCGCGCTGGGGGTAATCTGCGCAGCGGCCGCGGTCACTTTTTGGCTTTTACTGGATCCCCAAATCAAATCCGCCGCGAACGAGAAAATTGCTGCGACGACATCGCAGTAGCGAATTGCGGTGATCCGCTGGCTTACGCGAAGGCGCTATTGCACCTACAGGAATCCGCCAGGTGTAGCCCCCAAATGGCCCTGACTTTCGCCGGAAAGAAAAACTGGCTACTCCAGCGCATCCGGCGCTTACTTAATCCAGCACCAAATCAACCGACTGTTATGGAAAAATTCGCAATCACCAGTTCAATTATGCTGCTTGCCCTGATTATTTCGGTAGGGGCTACCCTCACCCACTTTCCGGCGCCCGCAACGGCCGTCGACCCGGCTTCCGTTGAAATACCCCTCGTCCAGGAAAGGCTATCCTTACCCCAAGTTTTTAGTCCGGTGGATACCATTCCCCAGGGCAAAACACGGGTAACCGTAGAGCACAAGGGACAGCGCGTCCGGTTTCAAATTGAAGGCGGCGCAATTGTCATTAGTAAATCCAACCAGGATTAACGATCGAGCCAGCGCTTGAAATCAGCTACCCGGTCCCGGCTTACGATAACTTCAAAAGAGGGGCGGGGATGGAGTTCCAGAATGAGCCGGCTATTGAAATAAGGCGCAATTTTCCGGATGGCGTCAATGTGGGTGATCAACTTGCGGTTAACCCGGTAAAAGGAGTGGGGATGGAGTAATTCGACAAGCTGATCCAGGGTGTAATCGATAATGTGCCTTTTTCCACCCTGATCGAGTAGAAAGACGAGGCCGTCTTCCGAGAAGAAATAACGCGCTTCCTCTACCGGAATGTAGACCAGCTGCTGACCGCTTTTGACCAGGAAGCGGGATTTATAGGGAGGCTGGGCCATGGACTGCCGCAAATCTTCCAACAATTGGGCCGTCAATGCATTTTCGGGCTTTTGCAGTCGATCGTATTTATCCAGCGCCTGACGCAATTCTTCCGGGTCGATGGGTTTGAGGAGGTAGTCAACACTGTTGAGTTTAAAGGCCCGCAGGGTGTATTGATCGTAGGCCGTAGTAAAAATTACCGGTCGATCGATTTGGGCCTGGCGAAAGATGTCGAAACTCAAGCCGTCGGCAAGTTGGATGTCCAGAAAGATCAGATCCGGAAATACGGTTTGCGCTTGCCACCATTTCAGGGTTCCTTCCACCGAATCGAGCGCGGCCAGCACCTTTCCCCCCGGCCGAAAATCCAGAAACAGCCGGGTGAGCTGGCGCACGGCGGGTTGCTCGTCTTCTACGATCAGGACATTCATGGCCCGAAGATAATATTTGTAGTGGGTAGTTGGTAGTTGATGCGGCTTCGTAACCCGCACAACGCCTCATTACCCAATGAACCCATTGCGGGTTTGGTCTTTGAGTCGAAAATTAGCCATTTTTTGAT
>CAYWHT010000499.1:0-3728 GCA_964458135.1 uncultured Saprospiraceae bacterium
CTGCTTGACGTTACCGATTTCCTCCAGTATGTCAACCGCCTGGATGAAGAATTTTTCGGCCGCTTTGTAGTGGTAGAGCTGGTTTTCGATGACGGCGGCAATGAGGAAATAGTTGAGTTTGAAGTCGGGGTAATCGTGGGTTTTGAGGATCTCGCATTGCTCATTGAGCAGCTCGCGGGCGCGATGCACATTGGTGAATGCATAATGACTGGCAAGCTGGTCAATCAGAATGAGGCGTTGGAGCTGATCTTCTTGCTGGCGGAGTTTGGCTTCCAGATCAAAAATATCCCGCTTTTTGGGCACCGGACTCGTCATGGGGCACAAATTAATTCCTCCGGAGGCGCTGTTTAAGGACGGCAATCGGCCGGGAAGCAGCCTCCCAAAAATAACAAAGGACTACATTTGCACTGAAATATAGTCCTTTATTTAGAAAAAAATATAAAATACTAAAAAAGAAAATGCCTATTGAGGCAGAATATCTCCACAACCTTTATTCCATTTACGTTTCTTGTCTTTCTTGCCACCCGTGATTTTGTTCATATCTTTTTTCTTAATCGGCTTGAGTTTTTCGTCCTTTTTTAGGTCGTCGAGATTTTTTTTGGATTTTCCCATCGCAGCTACATTTGAGTGCACACGGGAGGTGCAGCGTTAGCAATAAATTTTCGGATTGTGTAAATTAACAAATAATTCCTGAGTCTGAAACCTTTTCCAAACGGCTGAAACACATTTTTTTATCTCCCATAATAATGTCTGCTATAACAAAAGTTTTTTTGGAAAGCGATGTGGCCAGCCATTTGAGATAAAGATCCTCTTTCCCTTGATCGGGTATCCGGATCTTAGAGTCCTTCTTGCAGCCGCCGCATTTGTTCCATAAATGCGGGCCGGCGCCTTCTGGACACTTCGATCTCGATGTCGTCGTCCATAATGAGATAGCCACCATCTCCTTTAACGAATTTGCGCATGAAGTTGAGGTTGATGACGTGTCTTTTGTGAACCCGGTAAAAGTTAAACGGCGCCAGCAGATCCTCGAAGGATTTAATGGTTTTGGACGCCGTTATTCGCTCTCCATTCTGCATGTAGATATGGGTATAGTTATCTTCGGCTTCGAAGCGGACGATATCCCGTATGTTGACGAAATAGATGCCGTCGAGGGCCGATATACTCATCTTGGTGAAGGCATTTGGATTGTTGTAATAGTTATTAAAGATTTCCAGGCGTTTGTCGCTCTGATTGTCTTGCCGGATGCGGATGCGCGAAACGGCCTCTTTCAGCGAGTCCGGGTCGATGGGTTTGACGATGTAACCGATCGAACTGTACTCACAGGCTTTGATGGCGTACTTTTCGTAGGCGGTTACGAAAATGATCTCAAAGTCGATGGGGCGCAATTGGTTTAGAAGCTGGAACACCAAGCCGTCCGGCAAACTGATATCCAGGAAAGCGACATCCGGATCCACCTCCGGATCGGAGAATATTTCCACCCCTTCCGCGACACTTTTTGCCTGACCGATGATCTCCACTTCTTCACAATACTGCTCGAGTAAGTTTTTGAGGTTGTTTAGCCCTTTTTGCTCATCTTCTACGATAACTGCCTTAACTACCATCAGTTGCTGTTGAAAGCGTTAAAAAATCGAATCTTTTCCGGAGGTTCTTTCCCACCCATTAACGCCGGCGCTCAAGCTTAAACAAAAATAAATTATATTATTCGGAATATGAAAATTTCTTTAAAATATCCGCAACTTATTCTTAAAGCGCCGCTCGTCATTTGTGGCGTCAGAATAGCAACCCCAATGTAGTTCAAAAATACGCAATGTGAAACAATCCTTACCTTTAAGGCCAAAAGAAAATGAGCATGAGGGAGCGACACAACCGAAAAAGTGGCAACCGGGCATTAAGGGAAAAGCTCCACGAGATCATCTTTGAGGCGGACACGCTGCCCGGCAAAATTTTTGACATCATTCTTTTGGTTACCATTGTGGCAAGTGTTCTGACGGTCATTTTGGAAAGTATTCCCCGTTTGCACGATGCTTACCTCCTTACTTTTCACCGCCTGGAGTGGTTTTTCACCATCATTTTCACCTTAGAGTACTTACTGCGCTTGTACTGCGTATACCGCCCCTGGCACTACGCCCGCAGTTTTTACGGCATCATCGATCTGCTGGCGATATTACCCACGTACCTCAACCTTATTATCACGGGCGGGCAGTATTTTTTGATTATCCGGGCCTTGCGGCTGATGCGTATTTTCCGGGTGCTCAAATTGGGTCATTACATCCGGGAAAGCGCCCACATCGCCGGCGCCATGCGCGCCAGCGTTGCCAAGATCACGGTTTTCATGACGTTTGTGTTGCTCATGGTTACGATCATCGGCTCATTGATGTACCTGGTGGAGGGGGGCGCCAACGAAGGCTTTTCCAATATTCCCAGCGGCATTTACTGGGCCATCGTCACCCTTACGACGGTGGGCTACGGTGACATTACGCCGGTGACCAACCTGGGACGCATTCTCTCGGCCATCGTCATGATCTTGGGTTATGCCGTCCTGGCCGTTCCCACCGGCATCGTATCGGCGGAATTCGTCTCCCAGCGCTACAGCAGCAATAACACCCAGGCTTGCCGGTACTGCGGGCGGGAAGGACATGCCGACGACGCCAAATATTGCAAATATTGCGGGGAGAAATTAAATCCGCTTTAACTGCGCGGCACTTTGATCTTGGCGAACAAGCGCCGCACACTGTACCGGCCGCTACCGTTGACCAACACCATCAATAGCCCGCCGATAATCGCTACGTTTTTCATAAAGAGGGTGGCCTGGAGGCGGCGCACCGGCTCCGGATCATTCCAAAAGGAATGCACGATAAAGGTTACCGGCACCCAGTACAATAACAAAAGAACGGCGCCGAAGCTCGAGCGGTAACCGATGAGGATGAGCACTCCGCCGGAGAGGAGCAAGAAAATACCGCCGATTAATAACAAATCCGGTTGCCAGGTCAGGCCGTAGGAGGCCATTTTCGCTTTGGTTTCCTTAAAATACCATATGGAATCTACGGCGTCGTAAATAAAGATAAAGGCAATACAAACCCTTCCAATCAGATCAAGAATATCTTTCATTCAGTTCGTTGTCTTTTGCGCGAGCGTACCGGAACAAGCCGATTCCTGTAGAAAACGGGTTACCTTTTACCTAGCGGCCAGAACTTTCACCGTTGGGCAATCGCCAGGTTCCGTCACCTCCTTCCTCGAAGCGATCGGGTATGTAAATGCGCACCTGCACTTCCTCGAATACGTCGCTACCGGTTTTATGGTTTTTAATATTCTGCCGCTTCTGGTCTTTGGCCCTTAGGAGCAGGACGGCCCCCCGGTGTTGCGGCTCAATGGCGTAGCGCTCCTCTTTTTCCAGGAGGAAGTCGAGAATTCCTTCACTGGCGTTAAACAGTTTAACCTGCATTTCCACCAAAATGTTATTGCCCGCCCAAAGCTGGGTTTGGTATTCACCCACTAGGTCAAAGCGAATGGTTTGGATACTGTCTCCCAACTCAAAGGCCTGGTGAAAAATTTTTTGCACCTGAGCTTGCAGCCCGGATACGGCAAAGCACAATAAGACGATCGGCAGGAACCATTTTTTCATAAGTCGTCGGAAAAGGTTTTGGGTTTTAAATCAGCCTTGCGTGCAGCATTGTTTAACCCGGATGATGCATGAGTTTTTCGTAGTCAGCGGCGCAAATGGTTGCCAG
>CAYWHT010000500.1:0-3720 GCA_964458135.1 uncultured Saprospiraceae bacterium
AGAATCAAAAATCAAAAATCAAAAATCAAAAATGGTGATGACCGCAATCCCTACCGCCCATAACAGCCTCGGTGATTTTTGCTTGTGCATGATGAATGATTTTTTTGCAAAAATCGGCCGTGGATGCGAGGAAGTCTTGAACAAATGAAACCTGGGAGATAAAGGGCTGAAAATAATTAACCTACCCCATCCGATTCGTATTTACGCCTGAAGCTCTTTTAGAGCTTGTTTGGATCTTGCTTATCATGGAACAACAAATCTACCATAACCCGCCCCTCCTTCTCTTTTGAAAAAAGTGTGGCATTGCCATTTTGACAAAAAACGATAGCTGTTCCGGATTCTGGAAACAAGTAATTCCGGATGACTCCAAAGGGTTATAATACCACCAACCTCTACGCTATCCTATCAATTGGAAACCCTCAATGGGGTCGATAGTGTAAAGGTTGGTGGTTTTGAGCGCGAGGTGGAGTGACCCCGTGTTCTTGGGTGTGGAGTTGGAGCTCCGCGTTACTCTTCACGAGATTGTCGTTCCGCCTCGCGGCTAATGACCGGCAGCCCTTTGGTGCGGATCGCGTCGTTGATCTTGCTGAGGTTTTGGTCGAAGAGCTGCTGCAGGTCGTTCAACTCCTTATCCAGTTCCGCGGTCACTTCCTTGCGGAAAGCCTCGGCCTGATCGGTAGGCGGAAAGTCGCCCCGCTGCTGATCGGCCATGAGGAAGGCCAGGCGGTTGTTGATGCGGATGCCGTAGTTGAGCGGATCCTGGTAGCTCTGATTTTTCGTCTGGTGGATATTGTTCTCGATGACCGTCATCTGCTCGTCCAGCGCTTCGGCCATGGTGAGGATGTCTTCGCAATCCGCGCAGTCTTTGAACTTCTTTTCGATGTATTCCAAATCCTTGCGTACGGCGCGAATGTCCAGAATGGCCTGGTGGGCTTCGCTCACCTTATCGCGCACCTTGATGAGGAAGTCAAACTGCGCCTGGAAATCTTCCGGCGTATTGGGCAGGCGGGGATCCTTGATGATTTCGAATTCCTGCTCCACCGATTCGCCATCCACGGTCAGGCGGGCGCGATAGGCGCCGGGTACGGCGCGCGGCCCCCGGTTGGGCGAAGAATACAGGACCATACCCGGAAATTCCTTAAAGCCCGGATAACGCATATCCCAAACGAAGCGGTTGCCGCCGGCGGCGACTTCCAGCTGATCCTCCCTTTCTTCGGCATCGGTGCTATACTTCCGGATCAGATCCCCGTCGGGTTCCATAATTTCCAGTTGCACCCTGCTTTCCCCATCGTAATCCTTGAGGAAGTAATGGAAGATGACGCCATCGGGATGGTTTTGGCCCACCTTTTTGTAATCGGGCGATCCCCAGGAGCCGTGGCTCGCCATGCGGTAGGCGGGCTTGGGTTGGAAGAGGTGGAAATCGCTTTCTGCTACCGATTCGTCCAACTGGCGCAGGGGCGTCAGGTCATCGATCATCCAGAAGCTGCGGCCGTGGGTGGCGGCGATGAGGCTGTTTTCGCGTACGTGCAGGTCGCGAATCGCTACGATGGGCAGGTTGAGCTGGAAAGGCCGCCAGTTGTCCCCGTCGTCGAAGGAAACGTACATGCCCCATTCGGTGCCGGCGTAGAGCAGGCCTTCGCGCTCCGGATCGGCGCGGATGGCGCGGGTGTAGTGATTGGGATCGATACCGGTGGTGATAAGCTCCCAGCTCTTGCCGTAGTCGGTGGTCTTGTAAAGGTAGGGCGTATAGTCGCCGAATTTGTAAGAAGTAGCCGCCACGTAAGCTCCGCCGTCGATCGTGGGGTGCACGTCAATGCAGTTCATCATGTTCCGTTCGGGCGACATGGGTGGCGTGACTTCTTCCCAGTTTTCGCCACCGTCGCGCGTGACGTGGATCAGCCCGTCATCGCTGCCCACCCAGATGACGCCTTCCTCGCGGGGCGATTCCACGGCGGCGAAGATGGTGCCGTAGTATTCCACGCCGGTATTATCCTGGGTGATGGGCCCGCCCGAAGACTTGAGGGTTTCGGGATCGTTGCGCGTCAGGTCGGGACTGATGACTTCCCAGGATTGGCCTTCGTTGGTGGTGACGTGCAGGTGGTTGCTGCCCGCGTAGAGTTTGTCGGAATCGTGCGGGCTGAAGAATACTGGGTAGTTCCAGTTGAAGCGGTACTTCATCACCTCGACGCCCGAGCCGGCGGGATTGTCGGGCCAGACGTTGGTGGAGCGCAGTTGCCCCGTTTCGTGATTGAGCCGCATCATATAGCCCTTATAAGTGCCGCCGTAGACGATATCCGGGTTGTCGGGGTCGGGCGCCAGATGCGCGCTTTCGCCCCCCGTTGAGGGCTCCCAGTTGCTTTCGTCAATCGCGGAGCCGTAGGAGCGGTGGGCGATGCGGACGGTGCTGTTATCCTGCTGGGCGCCGTAGATGTAGAACGGAAACTGATTGTCGGTGGTCACGCGGTAGAATTGGGCCGTAGGCTGGTTGTGGTAAGTGGTCCAGTTGGCGCCGGCATCGGTGCTCACCTGCCCGCCGCCGTCGTCGGCGATGGCCATGCGCTGATTATTTTCGGGGGCGATCCACAAGTCGTGGTGGTCGCTGTGCGGCGTGCTGATGCGGGAGAAATTGCGCCCGCCGTCTTTGGAGCGCCAGAAGCCGACGTTGCAGACGTAGACGATGTCCTCGTTTTGCGTGTCGGCGTAGATGCGCGAGTAGTACCAGGCGCGCTGACGCAGGGCGCGGTTTTCGTTGACCTTTTCCCAGGTCTGGCCCGCATCGTCGGAGCGGAAGACGCCGCCGTCTTTGGCCTCGATGATGGCCCACAGGCGATTGGAATTGACGGGCGAGACGGTCACCCCAACGATGCCCCAGACGCCCCGGGGCAGGCCGGGCCGGTCGGTCAGCTTAGTCCAGTTGTCGCCACCGTCGGTGCTCTTCCAAAGGTGGCTGCCGGGGCCGCCGCTATCCATGCGGTAGCCGTTGCGCTTGATTTGCCAGGTGCCGGCGTACATGATGCGGGGATTGTTCGGATCGAGGATCAGATCCACCGCGCCGGCCTCGTCGCTGACGTAGAGGATGCGCTCCCAGGTCTCGCCGCCATCGGTAGAGCGGTAGACGCCGCGTTGCTCGTTGGGTATCCAGAGGTTGCCCATGGCGGCTACGTAAACCGTGTTGGGATCTTTCGGATGCACCCGGATGCGACCGATGTGCTGCGATTCGGAAAGCCCAATGTGGGTCCAGGTCTTACCGGCGTCGGTGCTACGCCACAGTCCCCAGCCGGAAGATACGTTGCCGCGAACGGTTTGCTCGCCCTCCCCGACGTACAGCACGTTCGGATCCGAAGGCGCTACGGCCACCGCCCCGATCGAGCCGCCGAAGAAGCCGTCGGAAATGCATTCCCAGCTGTCGCCGCCGTCCGTAGTGCGCCAGACACCGCCACCGGCGGTGCCCATGTAATAGAGGTTGGGGTTGCCCGCCACCCCGCAAACGGTGCCGGCGCGCCCGCCCCGGAAGGGACCGACCAATCGCCACTCCATGCCTTCGTAGAGCGTTTCGTCGTAAGTTACAGTTTGGGCCTGCGCCTGCGGAAGGGAGCAGAGCAACAGGCCGAAAAAAAGTAGGGATGCGAAAAAGCGTGTCATATTAGATTGGTTTTAGATTAGTATATAGTCTAACAACGCAAGATTTGTGAATTCTGACTTGCTCTTTTTCCGCCTGGC
>CAYWHT010000501.1:0-3712 GCA_964458135.1 uncultured Saprospiraceae bacterium
AGCCTTTCGCCAAAAGACACTGCCAAAGCGCAAAATTACTTATTACACAGTGTACCAGGTACTAAGTATCAAAATCCGTGCAGACTTCATCCACACTTTCCAAAATAACCCCACAAGCCCACCGGATCTGCTCCTCCGTAATAATCAGCGGGGGAGCAATCCGCATGGCGCGGTTGTTAAACAAAAACCAGTCGGTAATCAAGCCCCGCTCCAAACATTTCTTGATAACGGCCTGCAGCAAGTCAAAATCCCGCATTTCGGCGGCCAGCCACAGACCGGCGCTGCGCAGGTCCAGGATGGCGGGATGCTGCAGGAGCTCGCGGAATAACTTCTCCTTGGCTTGAACCTCGGCAACATGGGGCTCTTCCAACAAGGTCTCCAGGGTGGCGAGGCCGGCCGCACAAGATACCGGATGACCACCGAAGGTAGTGATGTGCCCCAGGATAGGATCGCGGGAAAGGACGCGCATCAGTTCCCGGGAAGCCACAAAGGCGCCGATGGGCATGCCCCCCCCCATGCCCTTGGCCAGCAACAGGATATCCGGTGCGACGCCGTACTGCTCGAAGGCGAAGAGCGAACCGGTGCGCCCGTAGCCCGCCTGGATCTCATCGAAGATAAGCAGGGCGCCAACCTCATCGCAACGGCGGCGCACCGCCCGCAGATAGTCGTTTTGGGGTTTGCGAATCCCCCACTCTGCCTGCACCGTTTCCATGATGACGCAGGCGGTTTGCTCGTTGATCTGATGAAGACAGTAGGCGCAATTGTAGTCGATATGTCGAATGCCAGGTAGCAATGGGTAGTAAGCCTGCGTAAATTCCGTCGGCCACATCAGGCTGGCGGCGCCCTGGGTGCTGCCGTGGTAGGCGCGGGTACAGGAGATGATTTCCCCCCGGCCGGTGGCGCGTTTAGCCAACTTCATAGCCCCTTCCGTGGCTTCCGCTCCCGAGTTGACGAAGTAGACCGCCTGCAGCGACTCCGGCAGCCGGGCGGCCAGCTTTTGCGCCAATGCGACCTGGGGCGCCAGCACAAATTCGCCGTACACCAGCGTATGCAGGTGCCGGTCCAACTGCTGCTTTACCGCCTCCACCACCCGGGGATGGCGGTGGCCCAAACTACTAACCCCGATGCCGGCAATAAGATCGAGATAGGCCTTGCCCTCGGTATCATACAGGTGCATGCCTTCGGCCCGTTCAATCTCCAGCATCAGCGGAAAATCACTCGTCTGGGCCAGGTGCTGCAAAAAAAGTTGGCGCTGTGTCGCCATAACGGCTGTCGTTTGTTGATTGACCCTCGGGGAAAACAATTTACAATGTCGTCCGTAGAGCTTATGACGTTACTAAACTATTAAAAACAGATCGATCTCTTTTCTGATGACCGATTTTTTGCGAATTTGACACGTCTATGGCTTGCCAGCCCAAAATTGGTGAATGCTGACTTGGCAAACTTTAGGACCTCTTCAGAAGCTGCTACGGAAGGGAACGTATATTATGAGGGTGAGTATTACCGGCATATTACTATTGGCCGTCGCCATGGCGGCCTGCGAACAGGGAACCGCTCGCCTGGAAAACTACGAGGTGCACGGCATTGATGTTTCCCACCATCAGGCCGCCATCAACTGGGATTCGGTGGTGGTCGATCAATTTTCTTTTGCTTTTGTCAAGGCTACCGAAGGCGCCACCATGCGCGACACCCTTTTCTGCGACAACTGGCGCCACATGAAAAGGGTCGGCATCCGGCGCGGGGCCTACCACTTCTACCGGCCCCAAACCTCGGCGCTGCGGCAAGTGGATAATTTCATCTATTGGGTGGAAATCGAAGCGGGCGACCTGCCGCCCGTCGTCGACGTGGAAGTGCTCGACGGCGCCTCTAAAGCCCAACTCATCACGGGCCTGAAAACCTGGCTCTATCTGGTGGAACTCCATTACGAGGTCAAACCTATCCTGTATACCAATCTCAAATTCTACAACAAATACCTGGCCGGCCACTTCAGCGATTACCACATCTGGATCGCCCGCTACAATAGCCGCGAACCCGTGCTCGCCGACGGCCGAGACTGGCAATTCTGGCAGTACGGCAACCGCGGCGCCGTCAAAGGCATCAATGGGCACGTTGATTTTAACGTATTCTACGGCAGCCACCGCCAATTGCGCAACCTCTGTGCGGAAGCACCGCCGGTGATTAGCCGGGAGAAAAAAATAATGGGCGGTTGGTGAGGCGAAGCACTAAACCCCCACCTCTTTGGCGTTCATTACCTCCTCAATGGCTTCCGGTTCAATGAGCACGTTTTGGGTCAGATCTACCGGCCCCTGATCGGTGACCAGGATAATATTCTCGAGGCGAATGCCGGCGCCTTCTTCTTTGACGTAGATGCCGGGCTCGCAGGTGAAAACCATGCCGGCCTGGATAGGATCGTAGAAATGGGAACGGTCGTGTACATCCAGTCCGATATGGTGAGAGACGCTGTGCATAAAATACTGGCGGTAGGCCGGAAAATCGGTATCCTGGTTTTTAATGTCGGTTTTATCGAGCAGCTTAAGTTCCAGCAGTTCGCTTTCCATCATTTTTCCCACCTCCCGTTGGTAGTCCTCCAGCGTGTTGCCGGGCACCAGCATTTGAGCAGCGGCGCGCAGGATGCGCAAGACGGCCTCGTAAATCTCGCGTTGGCGTTTGGTGAAGACGCCGTTGACGGGCAGGGTGCGTGAAAGATCGGCGGCGTAGTTGGCGTATTCCGCTCCGAAATCCAGCAACACCAGATCGCCATCCCGGCAAATTTTATTATTCCGGCTGTAGTGCATAACGCAAGTATCCGGCCCGCTAGCTACGATGGGCGGGTAGGCGTGACCGCCGGCCTGACGGCGAATGAACTCGTGCGTAATTTCCGCCTCGATTTCGTATTCCCCCAGGCCGGGCCTGACAAAATCCAGCACCCGCCGGTAGGCGTGGTTAGTAATGTCGAGCGCCTTGCCGATCAATTCTCTTTCGGCCGGCGGCTTATTCATGGCAAGCTTCTTTAGCAGCGGCGCCGAACGGTGGTACTTGTGCAAGGGATATCGCCGCATCAGCATTTCCGCCATCCGGCGATTGTGGGAAGGCACTTCGGGAATGAAGCGCTCGTTTTCGTTCAGATTCAGATAGATTCTCTTGGCCAGCAAAATAAGCTCGTGCAGAATGCCATCCATCTCGTCGCGCCAAAAGATCTTTTTAATGCCGGAGATAGCGCTCGCCTCTTCTTTGGAGTATTTCTGCCCCTCCCATTGCTGGGTAAAAGCATCGGGCCGTTTGATGAAGGCCAATTCGTGAAACCCATCCTTCACGCAATCGGGAAATAAAACGATGACCGTCTCCTCCTGGTCGAGGCCACTGAGGTAAAAAAGATCCGAATTTTGCCGGAAGGCGTAAAAAGTATCGCCATTGCGCGGCATCAAGTCATTGGAAAAAAAAATGGCAATGGAATCGGGCTGCATCTTACGGGCAAAGCGCCGACGATTATATTGGAATAGCTCCGGGTTGATCGGTTCGTACTTCATGAGATGCTGCTTTAAGAGAGAATGGTTCCGGTTCTGTTTTCTAGACGCGAAATCTACCCAAAAGTAGCTTTCTGGCGTAGAAGATTTTGATTTATTTAACAGAATATTTTTGGAAAAGCCCGCCCCGCAAAGTTATAGTCTGACAACCCAAAATTTGTGAATTCTGACTTGCTCTTTTTCCGCCT
>CAYWHT010000502.1:0-1746 GCA_964458135.1 uncultured Saprospiraceae bacterium
CCAGAAGCCCTCGCCGAAATCGCTGTGGATGTAGCGTGCTGCGTTGGCGGGTTTGTTTTCTCCCAGGATCAAAATTCCCGACTTGATATGTCTTTTGCGGAAGGCGGTGGTTTGCCCCATAAAGCCTTTGACCGTTCGCGTGTGGTTTTGGGTCAGCATGGTGGGTACGGGATCCCACTTGGCGGAGAAGTCGAAAAGGGTGAAGTAATCCTGATCGGGGGGAACGTTGCGGCCGTGGTTATGGTCGATCGTGGAGTATTCGTATTCCAGGGGGTTGCGGGATAGTTGGAAATCTTTGAAGGCGAAGGTATTGTCGAAGTTCAGCTTTTGCTGGGCGTTGGGGTCGGCTGGGTCGCCGTCGTAAATTTGGGCGCAAATGTCGATTCCTTCCGCGGCCAGGGCGATATCGTAGGTGTCGGTGGCCGAACACATGGCGAACATGAAGCCGCCGCCGCCGACGTATTCGCGAATTTTCTTGACGACGCCCAACTTGAGTTGGGATACCTTTTTGAAGCCCAGGCGCTCCGCCAAATCCTCCATACGCCGCACGTTTTCGCGGTACCAACTACGGTTGTGGTAAGAGCGGTAGAAGCGGCCGTACTGGCCGGTGAAATCTTCGTGGTGAAGGTGGAGCCAGTCGTACTGGGCGAGTTTGTCATTCATGACGTCTTCGTCGTAGACTTTATCGTAGGGTATTTCGGCGTAGGTCAGCACCAGGGTGACGGCATCGTCCCAGGGTTGCACCTTTTCGCCCCGCACGTTAAAATCGGGGGTGTAAACGGCAATCTTTGGCGCCACCTCCAGCTTCATGGCTTCCTGGTTGACCTCCTGATTACTGATATCCTCCATAATTTTGTTGAACTGGGCGTCGGCGATGATCTCGTAGCTGACGCCCCGGGTGAGGCATTCTTTTTCAAAGGCTTTGTTGTGTTTAAAGGCGAAGCTGCCACCGCGGTAGTTCAACAGCCACCAGGATTCCACGCCTTTATCCAGCACCCAGTAGGTGATGCCGTAGGCTTTGAGGTGGTTTTTCTGGGATTCGGCATCCATGGGCAGCAGGATGTAGGCCGCTTGCATGGGTAAGCTCATCAGCAGGAGGGCTACCGCGATACCAAGTCTTTTCAGTTGCATAGGTAGGGAAATTTTAGTTTTTTCGATCTTCATCTTTTCGGAGGTTGGCAAAGGCATTCTTCGAGATGTTCAACCGTTGGCGTCCGGAAGTGGTTTAACCTATTATTCAGTTCCCGGAATAACGGGTCTTAATTTTCGTTCTTATTTAACGAAATTTGCCAATATTAGGTTGCTCCAGCCGGTCTTTAACAAAATACTAACACCGATTCATGGAAAATTTGACTTTTCAATATCCTTCCTGGCTGATTCTTTTTTGTGTGCTGTTGGGGGTGGCGTTTGCTTTGGGGCTTTACTTCCGGGATAAAACCTACCGGGATCAGCCACAGCGCTGGCGCTGGATTATGGGCGGATTGCGTTTTTTCTCCGTGACTTTGCTGAGCCTCCTTTTGCTGGCGCCCCTCATCAAATCGCTGGAGCTCGACACCCAACGCCCCATCGTTGTGCTGGCCCAGGACGCCTCCCAATCGATTACCGCCGAAATGAATGCGGACCAGGCCCGGGAGCGCTTCTTCAAGATCTTTCCCCTGTGCCGGGCCATGTTCTACGAGACGAACCCGATCCCGGTGAAGACCGCACTCGGGCTCGTGGGCCGGATCGACGGGGAGATGCGCCTTC
>CAYWHT010000502.1:1756-3704 GCA_964458135.1 uncultured Saprospiraceae bacterium
CCAGGACGCCTCCCAATCGATTACCGCCGTAATGAATGCGGTCCAGGCCCGGGAATAGCGTAAATTCCTGCGGGACTTAGGCCGGGAGCTCGCTCGGGATTACGAGCTCAAGACCTACTCCTTCGGGGACGCCATTCGCGAAGAACTGGACACGGCTTTTGAGGATAAAGTGACCAACATTTCGGAAATGCTCACCACGGTTTACGATCTCTACAGCAACCAGAATCTCGGCGCGGTCATCCTCGCCACGGATGGCGTTTACAATAAAGGCAGCAACCCGCTCTACACTAATACCCGCCTTTCCGTGCCCGTATTCACCGTGGCGCTCGGCGACACCACCCCCAAGCGCGATCTGCTGATCAAGCGGGTGTTGCACAACCGGATCGCTTATCTGGGCGACCGTTTCAGCATTCAGGTGGATATTTCCGCCCAAAATTGCGGGAGCGCCGCCGCCAACCTCCTGGTGGAAAAAGTGCAACCCGGCGGGCAAAACGAACGCCTGGAGAGCCGGCGCCTGAATATTGACAACGACGATTTTTTTCAAACCGAAGAGATCCTCATCGATGCCGACGCCAGCGGCGTGCAACGCTATCGCCTGCGGCTCACCACCGTAGATAACGAAGCTTCCACCGCCAACAATAGCAAAGATATTTTCATCGATGTATTGGATGCAAGGCAGAAGATCTTGATCCTGGCCAATTCACCGCATCCCGACCTGACTGCCCTGCGGCAGAGCATTACTTCCAATAAGAATTACGAAGTAACGGTTAACTATATCGACAAGCGTCAGGTTCAGCCCTCCGAATTCGATCTGGTGATCCTCCATCAGCTGCCCAGCCGCAACGCCAATCTCAGCGGTGTACTGAACACCCTCGTGCAACAAAATATTCCTCATTGGTTTATCCTGGGCAAGCAAACCGATCTTATTACTTTCAACGAAAGCCAACCCCTGGTTGATGTGCAGGGCGATCAGCGCAACACCAACGATGTGCAGGCCCGGGTTAACAGCAGCTTTAACGCCTTCATCCTCGACGATCCGCTCAAGAATATGGCGCCCAATTTTCCGCCCTTACTCGCTCCTTTCGGAGAATACAACGCCGACCCCGAGGCAGCGGTAATGCTCTATCAGCGCATCGGGAGCGTGGAAACCCAATTTCCACTACTTTTACTGGGTGAAGAGAAGGAAACGAAAATAGGAGTGCTGTGCGCCGAGGGCTTATGGAAATGGCGCCTTTTTAATTTTTTGCAAAACGAAGATCATCAGGTGTTCAACGCCTTAGTCGGTAAGGTCGTGCAGTACCTTAGCGTAAAAGAGGACAAGCGAAAATTCCGGGTCAACCTCAGTAAAAATATCTACGACGAAAACGAGGGGATTTTTTTTGACGCCGAATTGTACAACGATAATTACGAATTGGTCAACGGCCCCGATGTCAGCCTGGTCATCACCAACAGCGAAGGGAAAGAATTCAACTACACTTTCAATAAAACCGATAAGGCTTACGCGCTGGACGTCGGTCCCTTGCCGGTCGGTAATTACAGCTACGACGCCATGGCAATGCTCGACGGCGAACGCCTGACCAATTCGGGGCAGTTCAGCGTACAACCCATCCAGTTGGAAATGTACGAGACCACTGCGGATCACCGCATGTTGCGGTTGCTTAGCGATAAATACGGCGGAGCGCTTTTCGGTCCGAATGAGTTGGAAGGCTTGCTGGCCCAAATCCGGCAAAGAGATACGGTCAAACCCGTTATTTACGAAACCACGCGCACCCGCAGTGTCCTGAATCTCAAATGGCTATTTTTTGTGCTGATCGGTGTGCTTTCCCTGGAGTGGTTTCTGCGGAGATACCTGGGCGGGTATTAAAGAACTTGCCGATCCGGCATAATCCGGATTAAGCGATGAGAGATTAATAAGTGTCGTGTTTAGATAGGCTAGCGATTTTTTCTT
>CAYWHT010000503.1:0-3702 GCA_964458135.1 uncultured Saprospiraceae bacterium
ACCCAGGACGGCGCTGGTATCCGTACCGTTGCAAACGGCAGAGAGATAAAACTCGTAGTCCGTCTTTTCTTCCAAATTTTCGAGGCGAATGAAAGGCGTATTGACGCTGCGGGTTTGTCCGGAACCTTGAATGAATCCGGCGGTGTCAAACTCCAGGACGTACTGCGCGCTGCTCGTCGGAGGAACCCAGCTGATATCGGTCCGGAAGGCGCGCACATCCTCGAGGGTGACACTCGGGCGCGGCGGCGCCGGGCAGACCGGGCAGATGATGGCCGCGCGGTAGGCCGAGCCAATAGTGGGGAAAGGGCCGTCGGCAAAAAGCAGGCTGTCATTTTGGGTGAATAGCTCGTAGAGCACCTCCGCATCCGCATTACCACCGCTGTTGAAAACGATTTCGAGGGTATCCCCCTCCGCAACGGATAGGAAAATATCTTCCTGGGCGCCGTCATCGGTGATCCCGTTCAGGGTGAAGCGTTGGGCTTGTCCGTCGATGATCAGATCAATACTGGCGCCGCCCCATCCGTCGCCTTCCTGATCGTTAAGCCGAAGGCGGTAATCACAACGCTGGGCGTAAAGGTCAGCCATGGATGGCAGCACCGTCAAAAGAATGGCAAAGAAAGTAAGCGTACCCTTCATATAGGTCTTTATTGGTTTGAAATAAGGCAGATTTAAAATTAACCAAAAAATTCAGATTACAATCCCCGCAACCCGGTGGTCTGGATCGGGGCGGAAGGATCGTCAGGTTTCTGACAATTCCCTGAACCTTTTTCCGACGCTACTGTTACGCCTGCGAGATTAACAAAATTACTATTACCGTATCCATCCGGCTATTCGGTCCAAAAACAACGTATTCGTGGCGGTTTATTCGATAAAAGATTTGGAAAAGTTGTCCGGAATCAAAGCCCACACGCTCCGTGTATGGGAGCAGCGGTATGGTATCATCGAACCCAAACGGACGAAAACGAACATTCGCTACTACCAAGACGAAGATCTAAAATTCGTGCTGAATATTGCGTTGTTGAACCGTAACGGCATTAAGATATCGAAGATCGCCAAGATGGATCGCGAAGAAATAGCGGAAAAAGTGGCAGCTATATCCGAAATCAATTTCGAAAACGGTACGCAACTCGACGCGCTCACCATTTCCATGATCGAGATGGACGAATCCAAATTCGATCGCATCGTTTCCACCAATATCGAGCAACTGGGCTTTGAACGCACCATGCTCGAAGTCATTTATCCCTTCCTGGACAAGCTCAGTGTGTTGTGGCTTACGGGCTCCATCAATCCCGTACAGGAAAATTTCATGAGCTACCTCATCCGTCAGAAAATCATCGTCGCCATTGACAGGGAGCCGCTGGTGACGGCCGGTGACGATCCCAACAAATTCCTAATTTATTTGCCGGAAGGCGAAAAGCAGGAATTGTCCATGCTCTTTATGCATTATTTGCTTAAGGCGAGGGGCAACCAGGTCGTTTATCTGGGGCAGGAAATCCGGTTGACCGACCTGAAAGACGCTTACAATATTCATCAGCCCGATTACATCTTCACGATGATCACTGAAACCTTTGCCCGCGATTCCGTACAGAACTACGTCGATCGTCTGGTGAAGACCTTTCCCGATACACATTTGCTGCTTTCTGGCTACCAGGTTGTCGCTCAGCAGGTGGTCCCGCAGGAAAACCTCACCGTTTTGCGGAGTCTGGATCAAACACTCCGGTTTTTAGAAGCCTACAAGGTGGAAGTCTGATCTTGGTTTTCTACTTTTCCCGGAATTCAATTTAAGATTTTTTTTAGCTTTAGTGGTAGAATCGAGTTATTCTACTATGGATTTCCGACGCTTATTTGATCTACTTCCCTATCAGGCGGCCCGTTTTTCTAAAAAGATAGCGTTGGCGCACCGTCAGGGCATTGGTTGGCAGTGTTACAGCACGGCCGCCTGCGTCGCAGCGGTGAATCGTTGTAGCGCCACCCTGCTGGAAATGGGTTTTCAACAGGGCGACCGCATTGCCATTATTGCGCGGGAGGGCTCTCCGGACTGGTTATTTCTTGATTTGGGCATGCAGCAGATTGGCCTCGTCCCGGTTAGTATTCACGTTGGCTCCGGTCACAAGCAAATCGAGGCCATTCTCAAGGAAGTGGAAGTACAATATTGCATTGTTCACGACCGGGAGACTTACGAGATGGTGGAATCCATTCGCACTAACATCATTGGGCTTACCCACTTGATGACCCTCCGCCGGCTCCCGGATTTACCCAGCTGGAGCAGTCACCTGATCGAACCCACCGAAAAGCACCTGGAAAGCCTGCAATCCCACAAAGCCGCCATTCACGAAGATGATTTGGCGACGATTATCTACACTTCCGGGTCTTCGGGGCGCCCGCTCGGCGTGATGCTTTCCCATCGCAATCTCGTCAGCAACATCAAATCCATCATCCCCCTCATTCCAGTCAATTACGAAAAACGCACGATAAGTTTCCTCCCTTTTAGTCATATTTTCGAGCGCATGGTCGTCTATACTTATGTAGCGGTGGGGGCAAGTCTTTATTTTGCGGAAACCCAAGACAATTTGGAGGATTTTTTCCGGGAAGTAAAGCCGCATTACTTTACCGTGGTGCCCCGCCATTTGGAGAAGATGCACCAGCAGATCCGGGAGCGGGTTGCGCAGGCGTCTCGTCCGAAGAAAATCCTGACAAAATGGGCAATAGGTTTGGGGAAACAATACAATGAAAACGGGAATATGCCTATCTGGTACTGGCTAAAGCTGATGGCGGCCGATTGGTTGGTTTATCGCCACTGGCGGCGGCGCCTTGGCGGCAAGGTGGAAGGGGTCGTCGTGGGCGCGGCGGCCTTACCCGTTCCTTTGGGCCGGATGTTTACCGCCGCCGGCATTCCGGTAAGGGAAGGTTACGGCTTGACGGAAACTTCCCCCGTGGTGGCCTTCAACCGCTTTGAGCCGGGGGGCGTGCAATTCGGCACAGTCGGCATCCCGATACCGGGGGTAGAAGTGCGTATTGAAAAGAACGGGGCCGACATGGGGGGAGGGGAAATCCTCGTACGGGGCCCCAACGTGATGCAGGGTTATTTTCGGCAACCGGAAGCTAGCGCCAGGGTGTTTACCGGCAATGGTTGGCTGCGCACCGGCGACCTCGGCCGTATCGTGCGAAAGCGTTTTTTACAGGTTACGGGCCGAAAGAAAGATGTATTCAAAACCTCATCCGGGAAGTACGTCGCTCCCGGCCCTATCGAAAACGCTTTGAAAGACTCCCCCTTTATTGAACAATGTATGGTGTTCGGGGCCAACCGCCCCTACGTTGCCGCCATGATCGTACCTTGCTTTCCGGTGCTGCGGGAATGGTGCCTTGAAGAAGGGATCCATTGGACGGCGCCGCAGTTCATGGTCATCAATACCAAAGTGCGCCGGAAAATAGAGGAAGAAATTGCTGCGGTCAACGAGCATCTTGAAAGCCATCAGAAAGTGAGGGGCTTCCTGCTCCTTTACCAGGAATGGACCCAGCAGACCGGGGAACTGACCCCCACCCTTAAACCGAGGAGAGCACTCTTGAAACAAAGGCGCCGTAAAGAAGTGGAAGCCCTGTATCAGACCTAAAGGTATAGTCTGACAACGCAAGATTGGTGAATGCTGACTGGCTCTTTTTATAGTCTGACAACCCAAAATTTGTGAATTCTGACTTGCTCTT
>CAYWHT010000504.1:0-3697 GCA_964458135.1 uncultured Saprospiraceae bacterium
TTAGTATACAACTGAGTGAAAATTAGGTTTAAAAGCGTTAAAAATTTTAACTTTTTTCACAAGGGTGTAAGAAATTGTCCTAAACACTACGCAAGTTACTAAAATTAAGTCTAAATAGTAATTGTAGTTTGCATTTTTCTCAGCACTATTTTATTTTTGTAAAAAGAAATTACAATTAATTATTCGAAATTCCCATAAAAAATCACCGGCTATGGTCTATACCATTCAAAAAAATCAAATACAAGAACAGCTCGATGGCATAAGCAATTCTCTGCGGGCGTTCTCCCTCAAACTGACGGGCAACAGTGTCGACGCAGAAGATCTTTACCAGGATACGGCCGTAAGAATCATCACCAATGCAGATAAGTACAAGCCGGGCACCAACTTTAAAGCCTGGGCGGTTACGATCATGCGGAACATCTTCATCAACAACTACCGGAAAAAGGTGCGTCGAAACATGATCATCGATCAAACACCGAACAATTACTACCTGAATTCCGGTGAGAAAACCGTAAGCAATGAAGGTGAATCCAATGTCTCTTTCGGCGAGTTGACCAAAATGGTGAATTCCCTGCCCGAAGATTTTCGCAAGCCTTTCATCATGGCCTATCAAGGGTACAAGTACGAGGAAATCGCCGAACAACTCGGCTCGCCGCTGGGAACCATCAAAAGCCGCATCTTCTTCGCGCGCAAGAAATTGCAAAAAATGTACCAGGCTCGCTTCCGGGAAAGAGCCTAGTGCTTCGGGCACTAAGTTGTCTAACGCATACTACTAACCGTTTGAAAAGGTCAGTCCGTTGGGACTGACCTTTTTTTTGTTTATTTTGACCATCGGTCTTCCCCGTTCACTCAACTGGCGGAACGATGAACCCGCAACTTCCGGCCGCACGGGGCTGCCCCAAACACTATTTTGTCAATTTTTTTGTCAATTATCGATTCATGGGCAAGGTAAAGGTCAAAAGCGGAAAAGGAATGCTTACTCTGCACAAAAGCAAGCGGCTGGTAGGCATTAAATCTAAAAATGAAAGCGACGCTTCAACCGAATACGTCGAAAAACAATGGCTGCCCAATGTTGGAGGTTTCGAACTGGTTTCCCTGAAAACTGGAGCAAAGGATACCGACCGCAAACTGGACGAAGTCCGGGAACGCAAAGACGTTGAATTGGGCACGCACGTATACTATCCGGAAGGCAGCGATCGGCCAATGGTGGCAACGGGCGATTTATTCATTCAATTCGCGGAAGGGGTCAGCGAAGAGGAACAACAGCTGGCGCTCGATGAATTTCACCTCCAAATGCTCGAAAGACGAGGCCCCTGGAGCATCCTGGCAAGGGTAGGCCCGGATTCTCCCAATCCCGTAAAAGTGGCGGCCGCCCTGCAGCAAAGTTCCCTGGTGGAAGTGGCGGAACCCGACCTGGATGCGCCGGTCGATACCTACGATTTTTTCACGCCCCGTGACGAATTACTCGACGAGCAGTGGCAACTCGAAAATCGCGGACAAATCAACGGGCGCAGCACCTACCTGCAGCCCGGCGCCGACGCTCGAATCCTCGATGCCTGGCGCCGCATCAATGGAATGGGCGCCAATAACCTGACCATTGCGGTTATCGATAACGGTTTTGATTTATCCCATCCGGACCTGCGCGATAAGGTCGTCCATCCTTTTGACCTTTGGAATAATTCCCGCCAACTCGTGCAGGGCGATCCGCGTTTCACCCACGGCACGCCCTGTGCTAGCGTCGCTCTGGCCGCCTCCAACGGCAGCGGAATGGTCGGCGTGGCTCCCAATGCCCGTTTCCTGCCGCTCAGCGGCACTTCCTTTAGCATCCGGGCTACCGAAAGGATGTTTGACTATTGCCTCGATAAGGGCGCCGACATCATCAGCTGCAGCTGGGGGACTACCGATCCGCAATTTGCCCTCAACAGCCTGAAAGAAAAGGCTATCGCCCGGGCCGCACAAGAAGGACGCAACGGAAAAGGTTGCGTTATCTTGTTTGCCGTGGGTAATGACGGGCTCGATTATGTCAACCATTACGCTGCCCATCCGGACGTCATCGCCGTCTCGGCCTGCACGAGTCAGGATCGGCATGCCGCCTACGCCAACCGCGGCCGGGAGGTGGATGTCTGCGCCCCATCCAATGGCGATTGGCCCATCATTGCGGCGCGCGCCCGGTGGGACGAGGGGCTGAGCTACGAAACCGGCGTCTACCGCTTCTGGCGGGATGGGCGCTCCCGGGGCGACCGCTACAAACATTTCGGCGGCACTTCCAGCGCCGTACCTCTAGTAGCGGGTATTTGCGCCCTGATGCTTTCTGTCAATCCCGGCCTCACCGCCCGGGAAGTGCGGGATATCCTGCGCCAGACGGCCGATCGCATCGGACCGGCCCACGAATATTCCGGCAACCATTCCCGGAAATTCGGCTACGGTAGGGTAAATGCCGACCGGGCGGTCACGGAAGCCATGCGCCGCCGGGAGCGCGATCAGAAACCCCAAGCGGAGCAGGCGGAATCCGAGGTGGAAGAAGCCGTCAGTAGCGGCAACGGATTGTTTCGCATGGAAGTCGACGAGCAAGTGCGTGAAGGGTGGGGCATACAGGTGGGGGCTTATCACGATTACGGCAACGTTATCGTGCAAAGCGACCGATTCAAAAGAAGATTTGGCCAACCCGTATTGGTGCACGTCGCCCAAAGCCGCGGAAGAACGATCTACAAGCTCATCGTCGGCGCCTTTAAACAGCTGGAAGACGCCCGCCGGTTCCAACGGCAACTGGCGGATAGTGGCGTCGAAGGATTCCCCCGTGACTTGAGTACGATTAATGGGCAGAGCTGATGTAGCGCCTCGGGAGCTAAGTATGAGTGGACGACCAACCGGAAGAAGAACGGTTGTCATCTTGCTCTTCCCGCCGTTCCCGTTTGGTTTTGCTAAAGGCGTCGCGCCGTAAAAAATAATGCTGGTCTTGCTCGGCTTCTTCCCGTTCCCAGGAATATACCGGGCGCCTTTCGTCTTTTTCCAGCGCTCCCTTGAACCAAAAAGAAGTAAAAATACCCACTACGGCCCCCAGGAGATGGCTTTCCCAGGAAATGCCCGGAGTGCCGGGAAAGATGCCGATAAACATGGAGCCGTAATAAAAGGCGATGATGAGCGCCAATGCGATGGACTTTACGTTGCGGCGGAAAAAACCATTCCAGAAAACAAAAGCCACCAACCCGTAGACCACGCCGCTGGCGCCAATGTGGTAATGCTGTGGCCGGGCAAAGATCCATACGAGCAATCCGGTCAGTACGTAAATCATGAGGAAACTAGGAACCGCAATCCGCCGGTAAAAGAAAAAAACCAACGCGCTCAGCACGAACAAGGGAGGCGTATTGGACAACAGATGACCAAAATCTCCGTGTAAGAGAGGCGCAAACAACACGCCTACCAAACCGGACGGCAACTGTGGCTTGATCCCAAGCATGATGCCGAGGTCGATAGTCGTAATGAATTGAAAAAGGTGGATAACCCAAAGGGTTATGATCAAAAAGACCGGGAATTTTAACCTTTGCCAAAGCAAGCCTTCGGAGCGCTCATTGTCCATCATGATTAAAGTCAATTACAACGGAATACTGTACGAACCCATTGCGGGTTTAGTAGTTGGCCTCTAAATTGCAATTTTTTGATTATACGGCGTTGCGAAAATCCTCATTTAGCTTACTCC
>CAYWHT010000505.1:0-3673 GCA_964458135.1 uncultured Saprospiraceae bacterium
GCGCTGACCGTATAAAGGCCGCTTTCAAGAAAATGAATCGGGCCACTGCGAAAATCCGGTGGCGTATTGCTGATGGACTGGCCGGTATCGGAGATTGTCCAGCGCACAAAATCAATATTCTCACCGCCCTCTGTGATGTAGAACTCAACAGTCGTCGGGCTATTGGGGTCGGGCTGGTCGATGTCGAAGTACAGCGCCAATGGCAGGAAGTCATCAAAGGTGGTGCGCATTTGGTAAAGGTCGACACGAGGACGGGGCCCCAGCTTTTCAATATCGGTTGCCGAAAAGCTGATGGTGTCTACCGCCGGTTTGTAGCCCGGTTTTTCGGTGACGATGATGTATTCTTCATCGAGTTCCAGTGGGAAGGTGTAATCGTTGCCATCGGTATTCGTCCGTTTGGCCACCAATTGTGGTTCGCCATCCACGAGTTTCATTAGCCGGAAGGTGGTTCCGTCCAGGTCACTGCTGTCGGATCGATCGAAGGTGAAGGCCTGCAGCTCGATCCTGGAAGGTTCTAAAAAAAGCTCTTTTTCGATGGTTGTCGAGCTGCTGAAAGTTTGTTGGGTCAAATTCAATGATGTGGAAGCGGTGGTGTAGCCGTTTCTCCTGGCGTCGATCCGGTACTTCTTGTACCGTTCCAGTGGGAACCGAAATTTATTGCCTTGCGGATTGGTGATGCTGTCGACGACCACTTCCGTTGCGTCGGGGGCGATTTCGTAGAGATATACCGTTGCTTCCGCCAATGCGGCGTTGTCCAAGCCATTAAAAGTGGAAGCCAACAGGTCGATTTGGATATCGATATCGAGTTTAAAAATATCGTAGCAACAAGCCTCTTCCGCCTCCGATAGATAGGTTGCGCCGGTACGATCGGAGGAAAAGGCAGCTACGGAGCCTTCCGGGTTGAGGGCGTAGTAGACATCGTTGTAGCTGCTGTTAACCCGGGCGTCTAGAATTTGGGGGGCTGCGAATTTCCCATTCGGTTGGCGCCGGGTTTGAAAGACATCTTGCCCGCCGAATCCGATCCGGTAGTCGGTACTAAAGAATAACCGCTGAGACCGGTCGTGGAAATAGGGGGTCAGCTCATCGCCAGGGGTGTTTATGGTTTCCAGGTTACGGGCCGGACCAAAAAGGCCGTTGCTATCGCGGGGGCTGTACCAGATATCGAGTCCGCCTTGCCCACCTGGGCGGTCCGAAATGAAAAACAGCCCTTCTTCGCCGGAAGGCGTCAAGCGTGCCGGAGCGGGATGGGTGCTGGTGTAGGCGGCGTTGTTGATTTTTAGTTTTTTGGGTTGCTGCCAGTGGTTATGCTTCAGGCGGCTCGTTTGGTAAATATCGCAGCGCGACCGGCCGCCGGCGCCTTCCTGGCAGAGGGTGAAGAACAAGCGGCTGCCGTCGGGTGAGAAAGCCGGATTGGCGAGGTGTCGGTCCTTAAGCTCCAGGGGAATCTTCAGGGGCGCCCCCGCTTTACCATTTACCGAATGCAAAATTTTGGCATAGCGGCGCGATGCGGCGCCTTTTTTTCCGGCAGGCTTGAAACGATGGGAGGCGTAAAATAGCGTGTCTTTCCGCCACTGCCCCCCGGTTTCGGAATAGGGCGTATTGATTTCCGGCCCCAACGGATGCAAGCGGTTCGTCTTTTGCGCCGATTGATTTGCAGCCCAGAGGGCCGCCCGGTATTCGCGCTTCGCGGATTCGGCGAAAGCCGGCGCCATTGCGGCGTACCGGTCCAGAAAGCTTCGATAGTGCCTTAGCGCTTCCCGGTAAAGCCCCTGCCGTTGGCATACGGAGGCTAACCAATAAACGGATTTGGCTCGTAAGGCGCCGGTATCCGTACGGTCGATAACCTGTCGGTAGCCTTCTTCGGCGGTGGTATAAGCATTGAATTGCCGGGCCGCCCCGGCGTATCGGAACCAGAGGGCAGGCTGGCCGCGGTCGTACTCGAGTGCGATTTCGTAATACCGGTAGGCCTTGTAATATTCCTTTTTAGCGTAAGCAGTATCGGCGGCATCGACCCAAGCCTGGCGATGCTGACCGTACCCCCACGGCAGGAAAAAGAGGAAGACGACTGATAAGGATAGTAGTTTGCTCATAGTGGATATACTTGTCGTTGATCAGATCAGGGTACACCTCTTAACGTCGGGGAGGGGGTTGACTTTGCGGATGATGTAGCGCACCGAAAATTCGGGGCCGCTGCGCCGGTTGGTGGCCACTTGAAACGCTGAGATATTGACATCGTAATTGAAGCCGAAGCGCCAATCGTTATAATGCAATTCGACGGCGGGGGCTACCGCGTCGGCGATCTCTTCAAAGCGAAAGAGGGCGCTCAATTGTAGGGCCAGTTGTTTGCCTAGTTTCCGGTTGAGGTGCAGGCGCGCGCCCAGGTTGACGAGGTATTGGTTGTAGGGGCGCTGGAACTGTGCGGTGACGGAACCCACCACATCCACATTCTGTTTCAACTGCGCCACGCCCGACAGGTAGGGGCTCAGCCGGATGTTCAAGGGGGATTCCACATTATCCGCAAAGCTTTGGTCGGGGCGATTGAGGTGGTAAATCCCCAACCCCAGATCGACCAGCGAACGCTTTTCTTTGCGATCTACCAGGGCGGCGTTGGACATGGCCTGCCAGCGGAAGTTGATCCCGGCCGAAAAGTCCAGGAAACTATTGGTGTTGTTTTCGAGGAAGGCTTCTCCGTGGCCCGCGTTCAAATTGGCCTGGCCGCGTTCGTCGTCGAACTGATTATCGAAGGTGAGCTCATCCGTATCGAAAGTGCGCTGCGCGGTGGCCCCCTGCACCCCCAAGGTAGTGTAGAAATGCCGCCCCAGCCGGCGGGTATAGGAACCATTGAGCCCCAGGCTGAGGTAGGTCAGGCGGGAATAGCCGGCCTGGTCGTAATTAAAAGTCAGTCCGCCCGAGAAAAAGCCGCGACCCGGCGCACGCCCGGGGAATTTCTGGTCGACAGAAGCCACAAAGGTCTCGTAATCAACCGGCACGGAAGACCACTGGCTGCGATAGCTGCCGATGAAGCGAACATCTCCGCCAAAGACACCGGTCAGGCCCGGGTTGACTTGTAGCGGGTTATTGTGGAATTGAGTGAAATGAATGTCTTGCGCTCCAAGGGAAAGACTTCCTCCCCACCCACCTATTAAGATGGCCAGCACAAAACGGGATATTCTAGGCACTGGATAGACTGAAAAAGCTGAGGTGAAACGGCTACTCATAGATAAAAAATTCGCTTCGAGGGTAATTGGAGGTTACCCTTTTCACAATAAGGTAACTAATGCTGTGGAGGGGTCGAACGAAATAGTGGTATGTGAGTAGCCTAATGGAAACAGCGGGAGGGTTAAACAGAATTACGTGGAATGAAGACTTTTGTTACGCAAGCGCACTATCTATCCCGCCAAGATTTGGTGAAGGGAAGCTGTATTTCCTTTTCGAATGGTTGACTTTTCTTCATCCGGTAAAAATAATCCTTTTTAGCCAGACAAAATTTTTAGCTTTGATAGTATGGTCATCTCCATCCAGCGGCGCAGCAATGGCGTTTACCGGCGCGATGGCGACCGTTTTTTCGCCGGCTTCCGCGTGGCGTATGATTTTGCCGATTTAGTTACCTTTCTCTTTGAACCCATTGCGGGTTTAGTAGTTGGCCTCCAAATTGCAATTTTTTGATTATACT
>CAYWHT010000506.1:0-3666 GCA_964458135.1 uncultured Saprospiraceae bacterium
GTCTAATCAAAAAATGGCTAATTTTCGACTCAAAGACCAAACCCGCAATGGGTTTAACGTATAGTCTGCCAAGTCAGGATTCACAAATTCTGGGTTGTAAACTATAAAACAAAGTATTCACCAGCAGCATGGCAAGCACGCGTCGACTTCAACAGACTCTGGGCATCAATATCTTGCGGTTATTTACCCTCCTGGTGCTGGCATTCCTGGGCATCATTCTTTGGGATATCTTCTCCAAAGGTTTTAGATCGGTGGAGTTTAGCTTTTTATGGGAAATGCCCAGCGAGGGGATGACCAAAGGCGGCATCTTTCCGGCCATCATCGGTACGTTTTTCGTGACCCTGGTGACCACCCTCTTTGCCATTCCCCTGGGCGTGGCTTCGGCCATTTACCTCAATGAGTACGCCTACGATAACTTTCTGAATCGCCTGATCCGGGCGGCTATTCGCAACCTGGCGGGCGTGCCTTCGATCATCTACGGATTGTTCGGCGTAGCCATCTTCGTGCAGGGTTTTTCTTTTGGCGCTTCCTTGCTGGCCTCCGGCTTAACGCTGGGCTTGCTCACGCTCCCCTACATCATCACTACCGCCGAGGAAGCCCTCCAAAATGTGCCGCAATCTTACCGCGAGGGCGCCCTGGCGTTGGGAGCCACCAAATGGCAGGCGATACGCACCAACGTATTACCCAGCGCCATATCCGGCATCGTGACCGGGGGTATCCTTGGCCTGTCGCGAGCCGCCGGCGAGACCGCTCCCATCCTTTTTACCGGAGTGGCGTTCTACCTCCAACAGTTGCCCGACTCGGTCTACGATCAGTTTATGGCCTTGCCGTACCATCTGTATATTTTGTCTACCCAACACCACGCCATCCAGGAAGTGCGGCCCATCGCCTACGGCACCGCTTTGGTATTGGTCGGGTTGGTCTTTTTATTGAATTTGGTTGCCTTTATCATCCGCTACCGCTACCGCAAACTCAACAGATACTAGGTCCCGGCAGCCGTAGCTGCGTCTCAATGAAGACGACCTTCAGAGGTGGCTGCCAGGAATTTTGGATTGACCCTCGAGGTAGGATTATGAAAATCAATTCCTTATATAAAGATAGATGCTAGATCTATGAATACAAAACTGGAGACCGTCCGTACGGAGCTTTCATTCGGGCCCAAAAAGATCCTCAAAGGCATTTCTCTGGAAATTCCGGAGAATAAAATTGTAGCCCTGATCGGCCCTTCCGGCTGCGGTAAGTCTACTTACCTGCGCTGTATGAATCGTATGCACGATATGACGCCCAGCGCGAATGTGAGCGGAGAGATCTTATTGGATGGAGATAATATCTACGCCCCCGGAATAGACGTCGTAGAAGTACGCCGGAAGATCGGCATGGTTTTCCAAAAGCCCAACCCATTTCCAAAGTCTATCTTCGACAATATTGCCTACGGCTTGCGCGTAAACGGGCGCCCCAACCGGAGCCAAACCCGTGAAATAGTGGAGCGTAGCCTCAAGGGAAGCTACCTGTGGGAAGAGGTGCACGAACAACTCGACGCCAGCGCCCTGTCGCTTTCCGGCGGGCAACAACAGCGCCTCTGCATCGCCCGCGCCATCGCTATCGAGCCCGAAGTACTGCTTATGGATGAGCCTTGCTCGGCACTCGATCCCATCAGCACCACCAAGGTGGAAGAACTTATGCTCCAACTCAAAGATCAATATACCATCGTCATCGTCACGCATAATATGCAACAGGCTCAGCGCGTGGCCGACTATACGGCTTTCATGTACCTGGGGGAAGTGATCGAATACGGTCCCACTAAGGAGCTATTCGAAAATCCGAAGGAAGAGCTCACCCGTAATTATGTGGGGGGAACGTTCGGATAAGTTACAGCCCCAAAGCGGGCCGGTCGGCGGGGGGAATCGACTACCCCGGGTCTGCCGATGTTGGGGCCGGCTGCATAGAAAAGATAAGCGGAACGATCACGGCTTTTCAACCCGCGATTTGCATTACCAACTTCACCCGGCCGCAGCATGAGAACGGGCGCCACTACCTTTAATTTCCTAAATTTGCCGCATGAATCGGACCATCACCCCGACTAGAGCAGAACGGATCTGGGAAATTACCGGTCACCTTTTTTTCCTGGGGTTTCTGCTTTATTGCGCGCTCTTCTACCAGGAGCGCCTGCTCAATTGCGATGCGGCTTACCACACCTTCCACTTGCTCAACCACGAAGAGGTGTTCTTCAAGCACGATCGCTGGATCAACTACCTCACCCAAGGTCCGGCCTGGTTGGCCATCAAACAGGACGTGTCCCTAAAAACCGCCATGGTTATTTATTCGGCTACCTTCGGGTTGTTGTACTACCTGTTCTATCTCTTTATCGTTTACGGGTTAAAAAACCTGGCCGGTGGGCTCTTCCTGGCCCTTGCGCTTATCCTGACCCTCCGCTACAAACACTATGCGGGGCACGCAGAAATTACGGTGGCCATCGCGGAAGCCGCTTTGTTTTACGCATTGGTGACGAGTGATGTGGTGCGGAAAGGGATCAAGGGCGTGTTATATTGGGCGTTGGTGGCGGGTTTGCTCGTTTTGATGGCCTTTAGCCATCCGGTTATTTTCGTTCCCCTGCTCATGTTGCTCGGCTTCCGGATGATCTCCGGGCAACAGTGGAAAAACGGGGCGCTGTGGGTTGCCATCGGTATGGCCCTGCTCGTTTTCGCCGTGAAATTTATGGGGGTGCAGGCCGATGAGTATGAGAGCGATAAGCTGTCTTTTTTGCAAAACTTTATCGCTGTACTCGGTAATCCTTCCGGCTACTACGTTTACGAAATCGTTTTCAACTACGTCTGGCGCGATTATTTGCCCGTGCTGGGGAGTTTTACGTTTTGCCTGATCTGGTTTACCCGGCAAAAAGCCGACCTGACGGTTTGCTATCTTGTGTTTTGCTCTTTATTGCTCTTGTTGCTAATCATCATTACCTACTCTTATCTCACCAGCGATGTCTACGTACTCATCGACGGTTACCTGGGCATGTTGGGGTTGCTATGGGGCGTACCTTTGTACTACCACCTTCGCCATACCCAGGTGTTACACCGCTTATGGTGGTTGGTGCCGGCCCTGCTGTTGATTTCCGGCGCCTTGATGATCTCCAAAGCTTCCTTTTACCAACAGCGATTGGACTATTATCGCCAGTTGATCGATCAACAGGAGCCCCAAAAGAAATTGATCGTCCGGATGGAGGACTTCGATTGGAATAAAATCTGGTATCCCTACGAGGTGCAGGTCGAAAGCCTGATAATTAGCTGTTTGGAAGGGGACTGCGCCACCATCTACGTCAATTACCTCAACCGCCCGGTGGAGGAGCTTACTCAAGATCCTAAATCTTTTCACACTTTCGCGGATTCTCCGCCCACTACCTTTCTCAACGGGCTGTTTTTTGAGATGCCAGAGGAACGGTATGAAGTGGTGGAAGAAGTGCCGTGGCGGGATTAGGAGTGGGTAAGCGCACCTACTACTTCAAGAATCAAATGGCGTACGATTTAGGCTTCACACGCCATTGATAATCATTAGATTCCTATCCCGGTCATCCGTCAAATCCCATTGAACCCATTGCAGGTTCAGTAGTCGGCCTCCAAATTGCAATTTTTTAATTATACTGCGTTGCGAAAATCCTCATTTAGC
>CAYWHT010000507.1:0-3658 GCA_964458135.1 uncultured Saprospiraceae bacterium
CTGGCAACCATTTGCGCCGCTCCCTACGAAAAACTCATGCATCATCCGGGCTAAGAAAAATTTTATAGCTCCGTAGGGGGAAGGGGCGAATTTAGTGTCACTTACATTACAAGATTCCAACTAAACGGCGCTGCGGGCCTTGATTCCCGAATGATTGTTCAGAGGGCCGGTCTGCCGTGAAAGGCGCCATAACCATTACCCCGACTAACCAATGGAAGTCTGTTCGTTCAGCTAAAAAGGCAAAATCCATTGTTGCTATGAATTCCATTGACAAAACTGCATTTTTATCCCAATTTCCGCTGTTTTCCAATCTATCCGAGAGTGAGCGCCAGCGTTTGGGGGAGCTTCTGGAGCACAAGGTGCAGCCCAGGTACAGCTTTATTTATTTGTCCGATGAGCCTTCGGACACCATATTCTTTCTGGTCAAGGGAACCGTAAAAATTGGTACGCATTCCAGCGACGGCAAGGAGATCATCAAATCGCTGGTGCACCCCATGGCCATGTTCGGCGAATTAGGCCTGATCGGTGAGGAGCGTCGGCAGGATTTCGCACAGGCCATGCGCGAAAATTGCCACCTGCTAACCCTGAAGGTGGAAGACTTTCGCTCGGTTCTGCGTAATAATTTCGAGCTTTGTAACCAGATGATGCTTCTCTTCGGCAGTCGCCTGCTCAAAGCCGAAAACAAACTGGAATCCCTCATCTTCAAAGATGCCCGCACTCGCATCATCGATTTTATCAAGGATTCGGTGACCAAGCGCGGCCGGCGCATCGGCTACGAAATGCTACTCAAACACTCCCTGACCCACCAGGATATCGCCAACATTACCTGCACTTCGCGCCAAACGGTGACCCTAGTGCTCAACGAACTCAAAAAGTCCGACCTTATCTACTTCAATCGCGGGAAGATTCTGGTTCGGGATATGGCGAAACTGGCTTGAGTAGTTATAGTCTGACAACTCAGGATTTGTGAAAATATGACGCCGCTATTTTTTCGGCTGGCAAGGCGGAAAACGTAGGCATAGCCTAAGTTCTGTCGAGGCTTTCCAACGCAGCAAGGCGGAAAAAGAGCAAGTCAGAATTCACAAATTTTGGGTTGTCAGACTATAGTTGGTAGTGGGTAAGAGCTTCATAGGGTTGTCTCGTTCCACTACCAGCTTTATCCGGCCGAGGGGTATGAGAATGCGGATCGCGAGTTGAAAAATACTGCTACCGCAAATGTCCAATCCGATTGCTGCGGATCTATTCCCTCAATTTCACCTATGGCTTGGGCCATAGGCTATTGTAGTTCGCCGCTGCGCGCTTGGGGGTTTTGGCCGATAATTTTTTGCTTGCGATTCGCATTACTCCTTACCAATCATCATCCTGATCCGCCACGTCTTCGGGAAATAATTATTCACCCGCTTGGGCAGCACCTTGATCCAGCCGAGCGGAAGGTTCTCGTAAGCCACCAGATGCCAGCCCTGGGGTTGGGCGCCCACCGAAATCGGATCGCGGCGCAAGTAGCGCAGGGCAGTTTCGCGATCGAGCTCGATACGGGGAAAGTCGGGGCGAAGAGCGGTGCTTAGGGCCAGTTGCGGGCTGGGGACAAAATGATTTTTCTTAACCTGTCCGAGGTTTAGGCCCAAGTGTTGGAGCCGGATTTGGGCGGTTAATTGCAAGCTGTCTCGCGCCTGAGAAGCGGGTAAGGCATGGATTGTTCCCTTCTCCGACTCCCAGAATACGTAGCCGTCGGGATGCTCCAAATACGTCGGCATGCGTTGAGCAAAAGATTTGGGCGCCGCTTTCCATCCGTTTGGGGCGCCGGATTTCATTTTAATTTCCCGGAAGGGTTCTCCCCTTTCCAATCGAAAGGCCGCTACGTACAATCCTTCCCCTCGCACCCGGTGCGGATAGAATTGGTAGCCGCGCCCCGGCTGGGCGATATTCCACTCTGCGGGCAGTTCCAGGCTGAGTGTCGACAGTTGGAATTGCTCCGCCAGCCATTCTGCATTGCCTTCATTTTCTTCCCGGTTATAAGTACAAGTTGAATAGACGAGTAGCCCGCCCTCTCGCACTAGAGGCGCCGCCCCGGCGAGGATTCGCTTCTGCCGGGCGCTGCAGATCGCTACGTTTTGCTCCGACCATGCTTCACGCGCTCTCGGGTCCTTGCGAAAGAGGCCTTCTCCGGAACAAGGCGCATCCACCAGCACGATATCGAAAAATCCTTTCAAGCCCCCCATGCGGTCAACTTCGAGCTGGCTCGACTGCATGCGGGCGTGCCCCCATTTATCGAGGTTCTCGCGTAGGATCTGGTACCGGCTGCGAATGGCTTCATTGCTCAACACCAGGCTATCGGGGGGAAGAATATCGGATAGCAGGGTGGCTTTGCCCCCCGGCGCGCCACACAAGTCCAGCACCCGCAAGTAGTCGCCAGCCGGTCGCAGTTGCCGGATCACTTCCGCTAAAAACATGGATGAAGCCTCCTGCACATAGTACGCACCGGCGTGGAAGGCGGGGTCTAGCGTGAAAACCGGTCGCTCGGGCAAATATACTCCTTTGGAGCACCATTTTACTCCTTCATAATTTTCTCGCCATTTAAAATCTTTTAAAAGGTTTAAGCGTATGCTGGTAGGCGGTGGAGATTGCAGTGCTGTTTCGAAGGCCGGCCATTCTTCGCCCAATTGGGATTGCATGCGGTGGATGAAATCTCCGGGAAGGTGCATGTGAGGTGTTTTTGGGCACAAATATAAAATGGAAGGTTGGATGTGTTTGGGGGAATTATTTTCGTTTTGGGGTTTTTGGGATGGATGTTCTCGCGCTTACGGTGCTCGATGGGTCAGCATAGCGGCCCGTTAGGGCCAAATGTGAATAGCCCCGCATGAAATGCGGGGTAGAAGATATCGGAGTGAGCGGCAACTGCGAAGCAGTTGAATACCTCCCCTGCAAATAATGACCAGGTTTTCAGGACGGGTCAAGGAAATGCCATCAATCCCGCCAGCCCAAACCCCGCTCAAAGGCGGCATTCCCCCTCATTGTTCATTCAACGCCCAATCATACGCCATGTAAGAAACCGTCGCATCCTCCTTGATGGTGGTGTTGGCGTATTGATTCAGGTATTCGATCAGGTTGCCGAAGTCTTCGCGGTACCAATCGAAGATTTTGGAGACTTTGACGGCATTGGGGCTGAGGTTGTTGTAGTTGGAGTTGTTGATGAACTGGCGGGTTTGCTGGTCGAGCAAGGTTTCCAGCCTTCCGGCCGTCCAGGCGCGGTTGAGGATGGGCGGGCAGGAGGCGGCGGCGCAGTTGACGGCAAAGTGGATGCGGGCGTCGTTAAATTGGGGGCGCAGGATGTCGTGTTCGATATTGTTAAGGGTGTAGGTGTTGTTGCCCAGTTCGATCCACTTGACATCCCAGGGGTTGCCGCCGTGGAGGTCGCGAATGCTGCTTACCGGGTAGTTGTCGACGATGAGTTTGACCGTAAAGGCGTTGTAGGCATTGATCCAGTAGGCCATTTTTTCAGCCTGCGACCAACCGGCTTGAACGGGCTTGCCGGCCAGTGTTTCCAGGTAGGCATTCAATTGATCAACTTAGTTGACAAATCCCCGATAATCGACCTGGCCGTTCGCTTTGACGTATAGCTGGAGCAGTCGATTCCAGGCGGCGGGGTCGGGTGCGGCGG
>CAYWHT010000508.1:0-3644 GCA_964458135.1 uncultured Saprospiraceae bacterium
AAGAGCAAGTCAGAATTCACAAATTTTGGGTTGTCAGACTATAAAAAGAGCCAGTTAGCCTTCACAAATTTTGGGTTGGCAGACTATACATTGAATTTTCTGTCCCCCATTTGCGTTATAAATTTAGTTGATGCTCAAGAAATCATCCTGAAGCCTCTCTGATTTGTTTAAAGTTTGAAAAACCGATATTATGAGAAAGCTAAGTCATATCATACTGCTGGCGGCGGGATTGCTGGTCATCCCCCTCTTCGGTTATGCTACCGATAATGCAGCCTTTGACCAACCATTTCCCCACGGGTTTTATCCCGATGGGCGTAGCGTGAAGCAGGTATTCACCCAAACTCAAAAGGTGGAGCCTAAAAAAACCGCTTCCGGCCGTGATCGCTTTAAACGGCCCGGTATGCTGTACAGCATCCCGAGTCACCGGATTGATGTCATCGCCCTACAAGAAAGATTTACTTCCCGCTCGGTTTTTGAATACCTGCGTTTTGTACCCGGTGTTTGGGTCACCGGCGGTTTCTACAGTCAGCGAGTACAGATCCGGGGCGGCTCCAACGTCCTGTACCTGCTGGATGGTATGCGGGTGGACGCTGGTACTATCCAGTCGCTCAACCCCTGGGACGTCGACTTTATCGATGTGTTGAAAGGTCCCCGGGCTTCCATCTATGGCGGCCTCGCCTCGAATGGCGTGATCGCGGTATACACCCGCTTAGGGCCCGTAGAGCCCAGAAATCGCGGATTCCACACGCCGCACCTAATTCGCCCCGCTTTTACAACCGTTAATGAACTCGAAAGCCCGATATTGCCGAAAGACGCGAATGAGGCAGTGAGGGATGCCAGTGATTACTACGGTGAGCTGGTGCGGAATTCGGTAAGGATAAGCCGATAATTAGGGATATCATTACGAAAGTCTTTGGCTTTTAGTCAACGAAGTGCCCGTCTGTGTATGCCGGGTAATTTGTCGGCAGGTAAATTGTAGGATTACTGAAATCATATATTTCATGGTCTCTGCAATTTTAATGTATAGTCTGACAACTCAGGATTTGTGAAAATATGACGCCGCTATTTTTTCGGCTGGCAAGGCGGAAAACGTAGGCATAGCCTAAGTTCTGTCGAGGCTTTCCAACGCAGCAAGGCGGAACTCCGAGGAGCGAAGCGACGATCAGCGAAGCTAAAAAGAGCAAGTCAGAATTCACAAATTTTGGGTTGTCAGACTATAGTTGGCAAGACGGGACTTCTTTGACAGCACCCTGAGAAATGGTTCAAGAATAGGACATATTTCCGGTACTTAATTATCTTAGTTGACGGCTGTTAGGCAGTCCATGCGAATGCACAAAATCAAATCTACCGGTTATGTCCTATTTTTTATCCGAGGTGGTTGGGACCATGATGTTGATCATCTTTGGCGATGGCGTCGTCGGGGGTGTCCTTTTGGAGCGCAGTAAAGCCCAAAACAGCGGGTGGATAGTCATCTCGCTGGGTTGGGGATTGGCGGTGGCCTTTTCGATTTACGCGGTGGGGCGGTTTAGCGGGGCGCATATCAATCCGGCGGTAACGCTGGGTTTGGCTTCCGTTGGGGAATTGCCCTGGCGCCAGGTGCCTACTTATCTGCTGGGGCAATTTGTGGGTGGTTTCATTGGCGCCGTAATCGTCTGGGCCCATTATCTGCCCCATTGGCGGAAGACCGACGATCCCGGCCTGAAGCTATCGGTCTTTTGTACGGGCCCGGCCATTCGCTCCACCTGGTCTAATTTGTTGAGTGAGATCATCGGCACCTTTGTGCTCGTACTGGGCATTCTCTTCATCGGCGCCAATGCCTTTCCCGAGGGGCTCAACCCGTTGATCGTCGGCCTGTTGATTACCGCTATTGGCTTATCACTGGGCGGCACCACCGGGTACGCTATTAATCCCGCCCGCGATTTGAGTCCGCGCTTCGCCCACTTTTTATTGCCGGTAGCCGGCAAGGGTGATTCCGACTGGGCCTACAGTTGGATCCCGGTGCTGGGCCCGGTGATTGGGGGAATTTACGGGGCCTTATTTTACAATCAATTGTTCGAGGGTATTGGCGGTTGGCCATTCTGGATCGTCACCCTTCTCATTGCCGGAGTAGTGGTTGCCGGGGTGCGGGAGCAGCAGCGGGTTTATTCGGAAGCGGCGGAGTTGGACTAAAATGGCGCTCCGGCCGAACCGCGCCGGTGGTAAACCTTATTTTATCAAATTTTATCCGAAATGGCGCCTCCCGCCGTCACCCGGCCTACTTCCACCACAACTTCCCAATCGGCAATCCACTGTTTGTGTTGCTCGCGGCAGGCGTAGAGCGTATCCTCGTAGAAGAAGAGATCGTACCGCCCCGGCCTCAGTTCGAGGGCATCGTCGGGCAGGCGGATCGCGGCTTCCCAATCGTGGAGCAGCACCGAAAAGGCCTCCGCAATTTCCGGGGTAAAGCCCGCGCCATAGATGATTAAGCTGTTTGCGGTGACTTCCAGCTGCATTTCCGCCCATTCACCGATCATGCCGTAGAGGCTGTCCGCTTCCAATCGTATTTTTTGAAAAGTAAATCGCATGGCATCTGATTATCGTTCCGCACTAATAATGTTGTATTAGACTCGCTAACCCGGTGAATCCATCAACTGATCCTGGATATATCTCCTTCCAGATGCGGACTCGCCAGCCCGGGCCGAAGCCCGGACTGGGAGCCCTCCGGAGGCCGCAAAACCCCCGGCACTAAAGAAGGGAACACTAAAACAAGGGCCTTTGCCCCTGCATCTTATGGCGGAGAGGTGATGCTAAGCGGTAGCACTTTAGCCATTAGCAAGCGCAATGCAATACAACCCTGCGAGAACGTTGCGTTAACGCAGCAGACGCCAGCAACCATGACCCGTGCATGGCTGCCAAGCACAGCCGTAAACTACGCGAAGCTCCACGCAATGCTCCCGCGGAGCAGGTTCCCTATAATTTTTTTAGGCACGATAAAAGACTCAAAGCGAGTGTTCCAGAAGAGAAGATTGGTGCAAACTCGCTCTAAAACACTAGTTAGAAGGGTAGCTTTGAGTATATTTGTTAGGAGAGTAAAAACTCCTTTTAATTATTGCAACAAAGATAATACGACTCAGGCGGGAAGTCAAGGAAAGCGACTAATTTTTTCAAATATAACCCTTTTATTTAGGTTGAATATGCACGTTGCTGCGAACGTTAAACACTTGAGGAACAAACGGGGCCTCACCCAGTCTGGCTTGGCTAAGGAATTGGAGAAAACCACGGCGGCCATCAGCGATTACGAAAAAGGGAAAGCTACGCCTCCCCTGGAAGTCGCCCTGCGCATCAGCCGATTCTTTAAAGTAACCTTGGATGATTTGGTCGGGAAAGATTTGCGGCGGGAAGACATGCTCATCCAGGAGGGGCGGCAGACGCATTATCGCACCGACCTGGAGCAAACGCGTAAACAACTCGAAACCCAGGAACGCGTTAACCAACTCCTGGAGCAACGACTGGCCGAACTGGAGCGCGAAATCCGGGAACAAGCCCCGGAGCTGGCCGCGCGCTTGGGATTGGATAAAGGATAAGACCGATCCGGCTCCGTTCCTCAACGATTGCCATAACAACTTCCATCACCCACCGTAGCGCCTCCCATCAACCCGAACGCG